>NZ_PJIW01000005.1:0-275383 GCF_002929755.1 Arthrobacter sp. 4R501
GAGCCACAAACCGCAGGGACCACGCACACCAGCCCGGGCCGACGGCAGCCTCGGCATAGCCGCGGGCTCGGCATAGGTCGATGGCCAGGACCTTGTTTTTGGCCAAGCCAGCGAGCTCCTTGTCCAGCCTGTCTTCGTCCTTGGCCCTGCGCAGCATCATAACCAGGGCCGAGGTGGTGAAGAACCTGGCCGGGATGCCCTGCCGGCAGGCGGCTGCCACCAGGGCGCTGGCCATGTGGGTTTTGCCGGTCCCCACATCCCCGTAGAGAACCAGGTCCTGGGCCCGGGTGATGAACTCCAGGGACTCGAGGGGTTCGCGGCCGTAGTCCTCGGGGAACCTGACACTGGTGTAGTCGAATCCCGTGAGTGTTTTCAGGGCAGGGAGCCTCGCGGATTTCAGCAACCGCTGGCGGCGTGATTCCTGCCGGGATTCGTGTTCGGCCAGCAGCACCCCGTGCAGGTATTCGCGCTGTTTCGGGGTGCCTTTCTCGGCCCATTCGGTCAACACGCTGCCGGTCAGTGAGGCATGTTTGCCTGCTTCGAGGATGTCCTGGACGGTGATCGGGTTCATGCGACTTCTCCGGTGCTCGTGTTCAGGGTGGTGAAGGTGTCATAGACGCTTAAGTCCACGTTGGCGGCGGCCGGTTCGGTGCCGTGGGCCAGCCGGCGGGCGAGCATCCCCAGAGCTGCCATGTCCGGAGTGTCCCCACGCCGGATCAGCGTGTCGGCGGCGGCCATCGCGGCGTCGAAGCCGGCGGACCCGGTCGCGGCATCCACCGCGTTGAGCAGGCGGCGACGGTCCGTGGGCGCCGCGGCATCGAGCCAGTCGCGGACCGGGTCGGTGACCAGGGCCCGCAACGGGGAATGGCTCCAGGCGCCGGGCTTGGTCACCAGCAGCGGAACCAGAGACTCGGGGTCGAAGATCGTCTCGGCCTGCCGGCCGAACACCCGGTCAAAGGACCGGATCGGCTCGGAGTGCTCATCCAGGATCTGCACCACGTCGTGGCGCAAACCGACGGTGAGCATCCGCCCATGGAAGGAGGACCCGGCGGCGTAGGTGTTCCCGTCAATGAGCAGGTTCCCGGTTTTGTCGGCCTTGCGCGATTCGTAGCGCACCGGGTCGAACCCGACCCCGGGCAACGCCAGGGATGAGGCAACGTCGTGGGTGAACAGTTCGCCCAAGGGCAGGCCCTTGCGGTAATGCGTGGTGGTGGCCAACGCGTCGCACCGGGCCATGAGCACCTCGTTCAAGGCCTGCAGGCTGGAGGCCACAGGTTCGGGAACCATGAGGTTACGGCGCAGGAACCCGACCGCGTTTTCCACGTTCCCTTTTTCATGCCCGGAGTAGGGGTTGCAGTAGCGGGATTCGGAGCGGTAGTGCAGTTTGAACGCGCCGAACAGTTTCGTCTCCACGACCTTGGTGCCGACCCGGCGTCCGATGCCGGTGGCGTTATCAAAGACCAGGTGCCTCGGTGCGGCCCCGATGTGCTCGAACACCCTCCGCAGTCCGTGGCAGACGCATTCGGCGGTTTCGCCGCGGTATGCCTGCACGAAGCGCATGTTCGAGAACGGGAAGGTCACCACCAGGATGTGCAGGATCTGCCGGATCCCGGCGATGATGGCCTCAGCCTGCCCGAAGTCGACCTGCGCGGTCCCGGCCGGCCACACCAACTCGGTGAAACCCTCACCAGCGATCCTGTTACGGGCCGTCCATTTCTTCACGAACCGCTGCACCGGGGAATACGTGCCGGTGAAACCATGCTCATCCACGAGCCGGTCAAAGACGCGTTTGGCCGTATGCCGCTGCTTGCGGTTCCGGCGCTGGTCCTCGCCCAGCCACGCTTCGATAATGTGCTCGAACCCGGTGAGCACCGAAGCTCCGCGCCGGGCCAGCGGCACCGGCGGTTCAGGGGAGTAGTTCTCCTGATCGGCGTACTTCGTCACCGAGGACCGGCTGACGCCCAGCCTCCGGGCGATCTCCCGGCCCGGGACTCCCTGGGAGTCCAGCCTTCTGATATTTTCTTGTACGGACATGGGTACCGTCATCTGCTTTCCAGCCCTTCCGGCGCACACGCTTCGCAATGGCAGCGCCGTAAGGAACCTATCTGGGGGTGGCGGGCCCATGTCCCTGACACTCTGGGAAGGGCACCGGCCACCGGGTGATCTCTATCTCCAGGCAAACCCCCGAAACCATGATTTCGGGAAGAAAAAACTGGCCTGATTCTTACCGCTCTTTTGGCCTGAAACGAGCCACCAACTTGGCTCAAATTCCTGGCTGAAACGGCCTACAGATAGTCGATCACACACAGGGGCCCTAGATGACGAGGGTGTGGGCGCCTTGGGTGAGCCGGTCGATCGCTGATTGGGCCAGCAGGGTGTCGTTGGTCATTCCCAGCCATTCGGCTGGTTCCCGGTTGGAGCTGATGATCGTGGATTTGCGGCGGTGGCGTTCAACGACGATTTCGTAGAAGTCGTTCGTCTCGGTGGCGTCGAGGGCTTTGATCGCGAAGTCGTCGATGATCAGCAGGTCCACGGCGGCGATGCGCCTGAGCTCGGCTTCGAGCGAGTTGTCGAGGCGGGCGGCTCGGAGCCGGGTGAAGAGTTTGTCGGCGCGGGTGAAGTGCACGCTCATCCGCCGCCGGATTCCGGCATGGCCCAGGGCGGTGGCGAGGTGTGTTTTGCCCACGCCGACCGGGCCCAGGAGGAGTACGGAGTGCCCGGCTTCGGCGAACGCCAGAGTGCTCAGGTCCGAGAGGAGCATCCGGTCATAGCTCAGCTCTGTGGCGTCGTCCCAGGTTTCCAGGCGCATCGCCGCATCCAGGCCGGCCCGGGCGGCGCGCAGTGTCGCGGAGCGGGAGTCGCGGCGGGAGAGCTCATCGGCGAGCAGGAGTTCCAGGAACGCGGCATGGCCCATCTGCTGGTGTCTGGCCAGCACGAGGCGCTCGGGCAGGGTGTCTTTGAGTCCGGAGAGCTTCAGGTCCCGCAGGATCCGTGACAAATCGGTGCTGACAGGGTCCACCGGCCGGCCGTGGTGGTGGCGGTGCTGAGCTGGTTCATCGCGGTCCCGCCTGTGCTGTCTGTTCTCCTGTGCTTGTTCTGGTGCCTCGGTGTGGGAAAAGACCAGGTGCAGCTGCACGCCGTGGCCGTATCTGGGCCCGGCCCCCACCCCGACCGTACCGGTGGTCCCTGAATTGGCGGCGCCGACGGTCCCCACACTGGCCAGGCTGGTCCCTGTAAGCGGCAACTTTAAACTGACCGGAGACGGCAAAATTGATTGACCGTTCGGCGATTTCTAGCGGTCGTTGCAACGCCGCCGAGGCAGGTTGTCCCACTCATGGAATCACTATCAGGAAATAGTTCTTCCTAGCGAAAAAACTCTGACAACATAAACGGCAACCAGCGCAAGCGGCAAGCGTGCTCCATGAGTTGACGCTCGGCAAAGACATTCTTGCGTCGGAGGCGGTAGGTCCACGGTCGGCGCCGACTTTGCATCTGTTCTGTCTGGGCGAAGCCGCGCTTGCTGACCAAAAGGCCGTTGACATATGAAAGACCCCGCAGGATGTCTAGTACTGCGGGGTCTCCCATAAGCGCTTTCGCAAGATGTGTGACAGGCGAAGTTGCTTGTATGTAACTCTAATACGCTTTTTGCATACGTTCAAAATCGGGCAGTCCGTCGAACAACGTGAGACCACCGTCATTGTGTGAGACCGTGAATTCCCAGGTGTTGGGCTACTGCGAGCGTTGATGTCGGATCGGGGCTATAGCAGCCATTTCGAACTGCTGCTCCCACGTGGACCCGGTTGAACTTTGCGAACTCAGATTGATCAACATTCAGGTGGGCTTCTGCGCAGGCCGTACTCCTGTCGAGCAGTCACCTCGGCCGACGTTGGGGAGGACTTGCTCAAGTCAATGGGTGCCGTACTCACCGGTGTCGGTGTACGGTCGCCTCCATCGGTGATCCTGACCTGCCGTTGACCTAATAGTCTGCTTCGTGTACAGCATCGAACACCCAGCCATCGAACTTCCTGTGGGACCGGCTAGCTTATGTTCTCCGACGCGTTCAGCAGCGTGCTGGCTGAGGATAGCCTGCGGCCGCCCACTGGCTGAACGTGATTTGTCCGTTCCAAGTAGGGCCGAAGTAATAGATGGCGGTAGTTAAGTACTGGCAAAACTGGTCTCCAGGAAAGCGGCTCACTGCCTGAGGGGTCGGGAAACCTGCCGTTGCCCATTCTGAGTAATTTATTGGATATCCGGCGCCAGTATTAATTTGAAAAATGTAACCAATGTTGCCGTCCCATGTCAATTTCTGATAGCCCTGATTTGTCTTGTAGGTCGGTTCTTGGAAACCGGATGCAGCCCATTCGCCGTAAGTCAGTTTGTGAGTTGTGTTGTCTGGTGCATTCGCGAATATTTCACCCGACGTTTCCCATGTGACGTATGTGGTGCCGTCAATGAACCCTGCATTACGCGGCGCAGGAAACCCGGCCCTCTGCCATTGTTGGAAGGCCAAAGGCCCTGACCACACCCATCCTCCATCAAAATAGGAGACTGCATATATGGTCGGCGACCAAGGGTACTTGACAAAGTCGGTAGCGATGGGCTTTGGCGTGGGCGAGCCATCGCTGACCCACATGGCGTTCGACGCCCGATACGTTGTTACATAACCACCAGATTCGTAGTGGTAATAGAGGTCTTGGGAGTAGGGGACGCTGTAATATCCTGTGGGTGGTGCGGCATTTGCAGGCGAAGCCAGACTAGTAAGTCCGACAGCGGCCAATATTATGGAAAGTACTCCGGCAAATAGTTGACGGACTAGGAGCGAGCGCCTTTGAATGAAAGACGTTGGTTGCTGTTTCATTTATTCCCCATGTTCGGCAAGTGATAGCCCCTAAGTTTATTACTCATGGACGAATATTGCGACGGAGCCACGAGACTCACCTCAACAGGTCGCGAAACGGGGTGCTTGCCTCATTTGAAAAACGCTCGCGAAATTACGGGCCGCTACGGAACGGCGTGACGATGAGGGATGGACTTGTCGATGGCAACGCCTAGGAAAATCAGGAAGAAGTACGCAACTGATCATACGAAGTCATCGAAGAACCCACGGGGTTGATTCTGGAGTAGCTCGTGGCCGCAACGTCGTGGTCCAGGGCCGCTGCCCGCCGGGCCCTGTCTACGGCCCATAAGCGGAAGAGTCCGGCGAAATCGACAGCGCGGAAGCCGCGGAGACGGACGTACGCTTACGACACCTTGAAGATCCTGATCAGTGTGTGGCGGCTCGCCGGGATTCTCTCGGGCAAAGGGCTGTCTGCGACCAAGGCCGGGCCGCTATTGCAGGAACTCGAACTCGGTCTGCAAGGCCGGGGACAAACACGAACAGGCCCCCGGGTTCCCCGAAGCGGACATGGTCGTTCACTGAGGCCCAACCTGGCCGGGGAATTCGCCATGATGCTGACCGCCAGAGACGTGTTCACCGGCTGGACCGAGAACGTCGCGGTCCGTAACGGGGCGCACAAATGGGTGCTGGATGCCGCGGATAAGATCGTGGCGCGATTGCCGTTTCCCATGCTTGGTTTGGATACCGAAAACGGCGGGGAATTTATCAACCACGCCCTGGTCAACTGGGCCGGCGACAAAGACGTCTACTTCAGCCGCTCCCGGCCCTGCAAGTCCAACGACAACGCCCACGTCGAGCAGAAGAACGCCAGAATAGGGTCTGTTCCCTCAGAAATGGGTCCCACCACTACAATCGATCACCATGGCAACGCCACAGTTAGACAGTACTTTCGACTGCGTGCTCGTGACCCATTCGCTTGCGCAGCCGTATGTAGGCCAATCGGCGGGCATAGGACATTGCTACTGCTTTCGCATTACCCACGAGCAAGTCGAAGCGGCTGACAACGCCGGGGTGCTTGCGAGCAATTTCCTCATGGAATGCTATGGCCTGGTCCGACTGCTGTTTGGCCAAACGGACGCTCCATTGGCTGGCACTGATACGGAAAGTAGCCAGGCTACGGCGAATCGCGACAACGTCACCGTGAAAGCAGATCCGCGCATATGTTGCTTCATCGATGAGGTAGGGGTTTGTGTTGTCCCAGCCGCCTTCCGCCTGCAACAGTTCCTTCCGGTACATGACGCAAGCGGGCTCTCCGAAGATGTTGGACCCGGCAATGACAGTCGCGCGCACCGCTTTAGCCCCGCTGACTAGCCCGGAAATTCCTTGCAGGCCTCGGTTCTTCACAAACACGTCCCCACTGGAATCGACGAGGTCGCGCAGGCTGGCCACTAGTACGGCCGTCGGATACGTCTCGAACGCCGCCACCTGCTCAGCCACAGCCGTTGGCGCAATGAGGTCGTCGCCGCAGACAAGTTTGACATAGGCTCCCCGGGCCTCGGAACTAACTCGATTCCAGTTGGCTTGGGCGCCTCCGCCCGCAGGTGTAGGGCTCAAAATCCTTAGCTTGGGATGACCGCGGTAGCTCTCGATGACTCCCATCGTTCCGTCAACAGAAGAGTGATCTGCGATAACGACTTCGTAGTCGTCATATGTCTGGTTCAGGACTGAATCAAGCGTCTCAGCGACGTACTGAACATTGTTGTACGCGGGGATGACTATGGAGACTTTCGGGGTCATGCCGTCTCTTCCTCTTTTGGGGCGTTCAAGGGCCGGATGGGCGCAGTTTTGCGCCGGAATGAAAAGTAGCGGTGACCAAAATAGCTGATAATCACTGACAACAGTGTGATGACTAGCTGAGTCGGGATTCTCGGGAACTTCAGCAGGTCAGCAAACAGCGACAGGAGTCCGATGTTCACAAGAAGGGATGTGAGGTTGACGAGGGCGAAGCGGCCCAGGTCAAGCCAAACATGCCCCTTAACGCGGAAGACGAGCTTACGGTAAACGAAAAAGACGGCAATCAGCGAGATTGTCCACGATGTCGACAGGAGGACGAAAGACGGCGCCTCAGGGAACGCCAATGCCAGGACAATGAACAGGCCCGTGCTGAAGGCCGTGTTGGCGCCTCCAACGAGAAGGAACGCAACGCGCTGATCCTTGACAACCTTCATAAGTGGGCCGGGTGGGCCTGCATGGATTCCGCGTACCGGTTCGCCCTCGTTCTCAGCGTGTGAAGCCAATTCTTGTGCCCTTTTCTTGGTGTGTGCCGTGCTGCTAGTTCTATTCATAGGGCGCCGTCTGCGCCTCGCAGCGACTGCATGTCCCGGACCGTTGCGTTGATTCCTACAGGGAGGGGAGTGAACGGACGATTGTCCAGTTCCGTCCACACCACTGACTTCAGCCGCAGATCATGGGCTTGTGCCTTCGCATGTGGTGAAGCGCCGAGGACGATTCGGGGCCGGCGTTTGAATACGGTCCTACATGCGCCGATAAGAGCGCCTATCGTGTCCGCTCGCTGAGTGGCCAGGATTTTGGTGATGGTCTCCCCATCACTGACGTCGGGTTCGGAGAGACGGTTCAGACAGTCAGCGATCAAAGCTGCGGCATCGTCTATGAAGATGTAATCACGAAGAGTGTCTAGGGAAACATAGACAGACACAGGCTGTCCGGTCAGATGCGCCTTGGCGAATACCGAGATGAGTCCCTGGGGTTTGGCGAGGTTTTGTCCAGGACCGTATAGGTTGGCCACGCGTCCAACCATCACCCTGGTGCCGGAAGATGAAGCAAATTCGGTGGCAGCACGTTCCGCTGCGAGCTTGGCGAAACCGTAGGGAGCCAACGGCTGGGGAATGCTCACTTCGGAGTAAGGAGGGTTAGGTGCGCCAGCATAGACCCCACCAGCCGAAGAGGCAAGAAACAGGCGGCCCCGAGCAGATCCTGGGCGGCAGAGTACGTCCGTGATGGAATCAAGGGCGGCCTTGAAGACGTCGAGTTCTGAGTCAAGATCAGTCTGGGACGTTCCAGTGACCCCGGCACCCGCGCACCAGGCGATTAGCCATGACTGGCCATTGGCCTGAAGCAGCAACTCTGTGGCACCTGCCGCCAGCGCAGTTTTGGCAGCCGCTGGATCATGCCACGGGATCGAAGAAGTCAGGACCTCGTGGCCTCGTGACCTTAGCTCAGAAACCAGCCCCCGTCCCAGCAGTCCACCTGCGCCAACGACCCATACCGGATCAGGCATTGGGCGTGCTTCCCCCTGGATCCGCGGCGGGAACAGCCCGGGTGCTGGCTTTCCCAAGAGGACCGACAGCCGGATCACTGACGATCAGGTACGCGGGTTTTCCCATAGCCATATTGACATTCACACCGACATATTCGGCGATGACCCCGAGCGAGAAGAGAATGGCTCCCGTGCTGATGAGTATGACGATCATGGTGGATGTCCAACCCTGCTGTCCCGCACCATGCCCCGTGAGATATGCAATGAGAAGGTAGACGGCCAAGCAGATCCCCAGGAATGCAAAAATAGCTCCAATGAGGCTGACTAGCCGAAGTCCACGCGTGCCACTGGAGATGACCATCCTCCAGAAATGCGATAGCAGCGTCCGGAGCCGGTAGCCGGACGCCCGGTCCCCCTCTTCCCGTAGAGCTACCGGGCACGTGGCGATATTGGAGGCGATCCAGCCCAGAGCGACGTCGAGATACACGGCGTTGCCTGCATAGGCGGCCACGGAGCGGGCCACTTCGCCGGTGACAAGCCGGAAGCTTTGGTAGTTGGGGGCGTCATTGCTGGATAGGAGGGCCGCAACAACCTTCTTGGCTCCCTTGGAGGCTGCATTGCGAACGAATCCGTGCGGGGGCTTATTACTTGGTAGGGCGTATACGAGAGTGGACTGTTCCGCCATGGCAGTGTCCAACATGTCGGCGATGGCAGCCGGGTCGTGCTGACCGTCCTCGTCCATGGTTACAACCCAGTCGCCGCCGGCGGATGCCATGCCCGCGAGCGTTGCTGGATGCTGCCCGAAATTGCGGCTGAGCCAAACCGCTCTCACGATATCGTAGCGACCAGCGAGTTCTCGGATTACTTGCGCAGAACGATCCGGGCCATGGTCGAAAACCAGAAGAACTTCAGCAATGACAAAACGGTGGCCCGCCGGCGAAATCCTCGGCTCCGCCAGGCCCATCAGCTCCGCGACTACCTCGGGCAGAGTGTATTCACCTTGGTAAACAGGGACGACGACAGAAATACGATGGGTGCTGGCCGAAGAGCCTGTCACTGCATTGGTCATGTGTACAGAGTCTACCGCTTTGGCGACGATGCAGAGTGACAGCTGTTAGGCCCGGGGGCTGTCCAGGATGCCGGAGGCCTTAGAATCTTTACTTGTGACCGGGCAGGCATTGAGAGCTGCCGAACAGAACAACGGGAAATGTTGGGGTATCCAGCCGAATGAAACGACACACACCTGCTGGGAGCCTTCGGAGGAGTTTGCAGAAAGCGGCATCAGCCACAGCCATCATATTTTCTGGTGTGATGTATTGGATACTCCAAGTCCGGCCGCTCACAACGAGCGCTGGCTTCAGCTGGGGGAGCTTTCGAGAGTATTTCCCGCATGACCAGTACTCGTACTTGGCAATCGCTGTCAACGTGCAGCACGGTAACATCGCTGCTGTTGAACCATTCACGGAAACGGGGACCAATCACTATCCCCGTCTTTATTACGTCTTTCTCGGTCTGCTGTCGCGCCTGTTCAACACAGACATCATTGCCACGTGGCAGATTACGGGGCTTGCCTTTCAGTTCGTCATGGTAGGCGCCATCAGTTGGTTGCTAATTCGGCTGACAGGTCTCCCCGTTCTTGGCGTTCTCGGTTTCGTCCCCAGTATCATCGGCACGTTCGCCGTTGCTGCGAGCGGTGACTGGCATCATTCTCTTGACAACCACGCCGTCCTCTGGGGTGCGTTTGGCGTCCTGTTTACACTGAACGGGGAGTCGGCAGCGCTGTCCATAGCTGTGACCGCGATATGTCTCCTAATAGCCGTTACGTTTCCATTGGCAGATGGAATGGCACCTTGCAGCGCCAAAGCCCGGGCCGTCACCGTCGTCTCAGTCGCTGCCGCAGTTGGGACCTTAGCCAATGTTCAGACGTATTCATTCCTGACTGCCGTGTACCTGCTCGTTTATGCAACCGCCGTATATGGGTTGCTAGCATACGGACGTAAATGGTTAGTCGCTGCCAGCTTAGGGCTCCTGGCCGCGGTTCTTCTCGGGGGAACCGCGCTTGCCGCATCCACCGGGCCGCTCATGACCTTGATGGCAGGGCTAGCCCCTGCCCTACCGGGATTCCTCTTGATTCTGCCGAGGTACAAGTCCACAGTCATCTCGGCCTGCTTGGCATTGGTTCTTGCTGCTTCACCAACGGTCGTTGGAACCCTTCTCGGGCTGGTGCAGAAGGACGATTTCCTCAGCTACCGGGAAGTCTCATCGAACGGGCTTGGGGTGCCGCTGTGGATCGGCGTTCTAGGCGCCCTGGTGCCTTTGCTCATGCTCATGCTGATTTTTTGGGCAGGTGTGGTGCACAGAAACAAAGCTTGGATAGCGTTTGCCGTCGGCGCGGCCGTTGCGTGGCCATTGGTTGCCAGCAACGACCTTTGGGGTGCAAACCAGGAGCCGTATCGTTTTTGGATCGACAGCTTCACATTGGTCACCGCAGCGGCCGTTCCTGTTTTCTGCCAAGTCGCGGTTCGAAGTTGGCGGCGTTGGCACCACGGGAATAATCCTGAGCTTGCCGAGGTCGGATCATTACGAGATTCGCCGGTGAGCAGGAAGCATTCACTGGTAGCCGAGGCCCGGTCATTACGGGCTTCATCGGGCGGAAGCAGGAAGCATGCATCGATTGCAGTAGCCGCATGTGTGACAGTGGTCGCAGCCATAGCCGTGAGTCTGGCAGACTACTCCAAGTTTTCCGAGTATGTCCATGACAATGGCACTGCGAGTTTCAGCGACCCGCAGGCACTTGCAATCAAGTCTGTTGCCTTGCCGCTGACGCAGTCTGGTTCCGGCCTACGGGTGACAGTGGACGAGGCGGGGCAAGCATCGGAACTGGTGATGTTCGACCCCTGCATCAGTCCCTTCCGCGTGAAGGCCTTGACCGGTCTTCCCACAGTCTTCTACAACCTGGGACTGGCATGGCCCACGGATGAAAGCCAAATCCGGGACATTCTGATGCAGCGTTCACAGGGGTCGTTTTCCCATGAGGCTGCAAAGGAGGCCGATATCCGCTACGTGCTGACTGATACCGGCTGCCCTAAAGGCTGGCAAGACCAAATTGATGCCGCGAAAGTTTCAGAGGTCACCTACGACAACGGAGGCAAGTCAGCTACGCTCACGCTCTGGAAGCTGACATACTGACGCGGCGGTGGTGGTACAGCACCCGGCCATTTTGCTCCGCACACGGGATAAGACAGGGTATTGATGCAAGACCATGAAGCCACCTCGGGGCGGTCATCATTTTGGATCCTCCTAACGGCGCTGAGTGTTCTGCTCTTAAGCTTGGTACCGCTGATTTGGACGCCGCGGTTCTACTTTTGGGATGACACGGAAAACGGCGCCTACGGTGTCTGGTATCACCTGGGCGAGTCCCTGATATCGGGATCTGTGCCCATCATGAATCCGCAGGTTTGGTCCAGCGGAAACTATGCAGCTGAAGGACAGTGGGGAACTTGGAACCCACTCATCATGGTTATCGGCGTTCTCGTCTACTTCGTTCAGGACGCTGTTACGGTAACCACTTGTCTGAAGATTGCATTCCTGGTTGCGGGCGGAGTTGGGTGCTTCCTTCTGAGCCGTACCTTCAACGTTTCACCGGCACTAGCCCTGGTGGCTGGCGTAGCGGCGCCATTGAATGGGTTCACGACATTCTTTGATGCCCCTTCCTGGGTGACGGGGCAACTTGCTTGGGCGCTCCTACCCTATTTTTGGTTGCTGCTAAAGATGGCTGCCGACGGCCGGCGCAGCTCGTTCTGGGCCTTTTTTGTAGGGTACCTCGTGGTCACTGTCGGCTACGTCGCCGGGACGGTTGCTGTCGGCTTCGTTCTCTTGGCTCTCGGCGTGGATGCGCTGCTGAAGCGGCACTGGGCGATGGCTTGGCGCATAGGGGGAATAGGCGTAGCTCTAGTGTTGGTTGCGGTGGTGGTGTACCTGCCGGGGGTGCTGACGGCGGCAGTAACAACACGAAGTACCACCGCTATCGCGAATGACGACTATATGGGGGTGGATCTTAGCGGCCTAATGAGCTCGACCATAGCTTCCGCCTACCCGATGATGCCGTCGTGGTGGTGGGACGGCCTCTCAGCCCCAGCACCGGCGCTCTATATTGCTTGGTTCCTGCCGCTGGTCGCATTCCTGAGCTGGCGAAGAATTCGGGCCTACGCCCCGCACATCAGGGATATTCTCTTCTTCGCTGGACTGTCCATGATGTTTGTGCTGTTGCCCTCGACGGTGGGGCCTCTGCGGTACCCGGCAAGGTTCATGCCTTACCTAGCGCTTGTCTGCATTCTATTGTGCGTAGTACTCATGGAGCGTGCACTTGCACAGCACCCTTCAAAGCTGTCCCTTCTGGGGGCAACGGGCGCCATCGCATTCGGTGTTTATGGTGCGTGGGCTCAGTTCCCGGACCGCTACATGACGGTCTTTCTTGCTGGCATTTTGGCCATCGCTGCCCTTTGTATTCTTTGGTGGCGCCTGCGAGGAAATCGGCTTCCGATAGGCAATTTATCAATGGCATCACTCATTGCCGGTGTGTGTCTGGCCGTGACACTAGGAACAACACTCTTGCAGCATCGTACAACTGGTCCGAGCCCGCTGTCAGACTCTCGAGTTCCTTCCGATTCAGCCATTCCGCAGGGCGTCCTCGCTGGCGTGTCCGGCGAGGTGCTCGTGGTCGGAGACCCCCTTGACTATCCCCAGGATGAGTCGACTTGGTCAAGGACCCTTATGGCTAACACTTGGTATCTGAGCGAGGCGTCAGTGCTGAACAGATATCAGCTAATCGGCCACGCGCAATATAATCAGATATTGTGTCTCCGCTATTTGGGAGGCACCTGCGCCGAGTTGCTGAGCAGGCTGTTTGAGCCGCGGCCTGAAACGGGAATGCTGCTGGTCGACGAGCTTGGCATCGACAACATCCAGATTCTAAAAAAGTCCTTTGACGGCAATCAGCGCCCGTCCGCTGCTAACAATTATGTTGGAAGAGAGGAAGACCTGCCAGTCAGGTCTGTTCCGGAGGGCTGGCGCGAGGTCAGTAACGACGGAGAAATTGCACTGTGGAGCCGCGATGAATCAACGGACACGTCTGGTGGCCTCGTCTGGACATCGGCTGGCACCAGACTGACGGAAACAGGCCGCACGCCGACGCAGGTCACGCTTCGTGTGGATCAGGTCCCACCTGGCGGCGGCCGCGCTGCCTTGGCCCGGCTCCCATGGCCGGGTTACGAAGCCCGGGGAGCAGGCATTAGTTCTCCCGTCGATGGGTTCCTGCTGGCCATTGACGTGCCAGAGGAAGCGGCCGGGCGCACAGTATCAGTCGCTTTCACGCCTCCTGGATGGACACTGGGAGTTGCGTTGTGGTCGGTTGGTGTGGGCGGCATGTCGGTGTGGGCGGCCTATGATCTTGTTGCGGCCCACCGCCGCCGCGCTCCCGCAGAAAAATCCGTAGCTGCCGGTTCGTGACTGTGCTGTCCGCGGATCTCAGTGCGCGATAGCCGCTGAGCAGGAAAAGCCGGGTGCCGCCCTTTCGGACGGCAACCGGCTTTTGTCTGTTATCGAGTGCTAGACAGTCGCTTGGCTGGTGCTGAGGTATTCGACGAGGGCCGTTCTGGAGTTCCGCGGCTGGAATCCCGTGGCCTTGATTTTCCTGAGGTCTAGGACGCTGTTCAGCGGCCGCGGGGCAGCGGCCTTGTCCTTGAAATACTCGGCAGTAGTGACGCCGGAGACAGCCGATCGCTCGGAGCCGCTTAGCTCGAAAACGTCAGCTGCTACGTCTGCCCAGGATTGCGGGGATCCGTCATTGCTCAGGTTATATGTTCCGAATGATGCCTTGGACTCGACCAGGTGCCTGATTCCCTCGGCGATGTCCGTGGCGAACGTCAACCGTCCGATTTGGTCCGAGACGACAGCGGGCTGGACCCCGCGGTCCGCGAGGGAGGCCATGGTGCGGACGAAGTTGTTGCCCTCGCCGATGACCCAGCTCGTCCGCACAATGTAATGCCGGGGGACCGTGCTGACGACGGCGTCTCCGGCTGCTTTGCTCTGGCCGTATACGCCGAGGGGAGAGAACGGTTCGTCCTCGGCGTGTTCCTGCCTGGACCCGTCAAACACGTAGTCGCTGGAGACGTGCACGAGGGTCAGGGAATGCTCCGCTGCCACCCGCGCCAGACGGCTGACGGCTGCCGCATTGATGGCCCAGGCTGCCGCTCGTCCGGTGGCGGATTCTGCAGCATCCACCGAGGTGTACGCGGCGGCGTTGATGATCGTGCTGTAGTTGCCCCAGTGACGTGCCGAGTAGGACTCCGGGTCGAGGAGGTCGAATTCCTGGCGGCCCGCGAACTCGATGGAAGGGTCGCCGTCGTACACTTTGCGAAGGGCGCGCCCCAGCTGCCCGTCGGCCCCCACGATCAGCGTCTTTCGGGGGCCCATGGGCCTGACTTCGGCCAAGCGCGGGTGGCCTAAATCCTTTTCGGAAACTTCCGCGTCGGCCAAGGGAATCGGCCACGGAATGTTGGCGGTCTCATCGGCCAGGTTCAGGAACGTGTACTCGGCGTCGGGTGACCAGTGATCATTGACCAGGTAGACATAGGACGTGTTGTCCTCCAGCGTCTGGTACGAGTTGGCGACGCCGCGAGGAATGAAGATCGCCTTGCTGGCATCGAGTTCGGCCGTGAAAACTGCCCCGAAGGACGGGCCTTCCCTGAGGTCCACCCAGGCGCCGAAGATCCGGCCTGTGGCCACGGAGACGAACTTGTCCCAAGGCTCGGCGTGGATCCCCCTGGTTGTTCCTGTCTTGTCATTGAAGGAGACGTTGTTCTGGACGGGGCCGAAGTCGGACAGACCGGCAGCGATCATCTTTTCCCGCTGCCAGTTCTCTTTGAACCAACCTCGGTTGTCGCCGTACACCGGAAGGTCGTAGAGCACGACGCCGGGAATTGGCGTTTTTGCACCTGCGAGTTTCTTTTGAAACTCCATGCTTACTGGCCCTGCTCCTTGTACTTGGCTTCGGTGGCTGCCTTCTGCGGGCGCCACCAGTCCTCGTTGTTGCGGTACCAGGCGATGGTGTCCTCGATGCCGGCGTCGAAGTTTGAGAACTCCGGCTGCCAGCCCAGCTCGTCGCGCAGCTTGGCGGAGTCGATGGCGTAGCGAAGGTCGTGGCCGGGTCGGTCCACGACATGGTCGTAGGCGTCGCGGGGCAGCCCCATGTGCTCAAGGATGAGCTCGACGACTTCCTTGTTGTTCTTTTCGCCGTCGGCGCCGATGAGGTATGTCTCACCGATGATGCCTTTTTCGATGATCGCTAGGACGGCGGAGGAGTGGTCGTTGGCGTGGATCCAGTCCCGGACGTTCTCACCCTTGCCGTAGAGCTTGGGGCGGATTCCGGCGATCACGTTGGTGATTTGGCGAGGGATGAACTTCTCGACGTGCTGGTAGGGACCGTAGTTGTTGGAGCAGTTGCTGATGGTCGCCTGCAGCCCGAAGGAACGCACCCAGGCCCGGACCAGCAGGTCCGATCCGGCCTTGGTGGATGAGTATGGGCTGGAGGGGTTGTACGGGGTGTTTTCGGTGAATCGTTCGGGGTCGTCGAGTTCAAGGTCGCCGTAGACCTCGTCGGTGGAGATGTGGTGGAAGCGCTTGTTGTGCTTGCGGGCGGCTTCGATCAGCGTGTAGGTGCCGATGATGTTGGTGTCCAGGAACGGCCGGGGATCGTGCAGGGAGTTGTCGTTGTGAGACTCAGCCGCGTAGTGGACCACGACGTCGTGATCGGCAACGAGCTGATCGACGACGGCAGGATCAGCGATATCTCCCTTGACGAACGCAAAACGGTCCTCGGGCAGGTGCCTCAGCGACTCGAGGTTGCCGGCATAGGTGAGCTTGTCCAAGACGGTGACATAGTTGTCCGTGTTGGCCATTACATAATGGACAAAATTCGAGCCGATGAATCCGGCGCCGCCGGTTACGAGAAGTCGCTGCATAGTTTCATAGGTTACCGGATTTGGCTGGACTTCGAATCAGAGGGAAAGATAGGTTGCATGCGCGGAATTATCCTTGCCGGCGGTACCGGCTCCAGACTCCATCCCATTACCTTAGGCATCAGCAAGCAATTGGTGCCGGTCTACGACAAGCCGATGATCTACTATCCGCTGTCCACACTCATCCTCGCGGGCATCCGTGACATCCTCATCATCACGACGCCTCATGACGCTGATCAGTTCCAGCGACTGCTCGGTGATGGTTCGCAGTTCGGCGTAAATATTACGTACGCCCAGCAGCCGTCGCCGGACGGTCTTGCGCAGGCATTCATCCTGGGCGCCGAGCACATCGGCGACGGACCGGTAGCCCTGGTACTGGGGGACAACATCTTTTACGGCCGCGGTATGGGCACCCAGTTGCGCCGGTTCTCGGACATCGACGGCGGTGCAGTATTCGGATACTGGGTTGCCGACCCCTCAGCCTACGGCGTGGTGGAATTCGATGACGAAGGCAAGGCCATTTCGCTTGAGGAGAAGCCGGCCAAGCCCAAGAGCCACTACGCAGTTCCCGGCCTGTACTTCTACGACAACGACGTTGTGCAGATCGCCAAGGATCTTAAGCCCTCCCCGCGGGGAGAGCTGGAAATCACGGACGTGAATCGGGTGTACCTGGAACGAGGCAGGCTCCAGGTGGAGATCCTGCCGCGTGGCACAGCTTGGTTGGATACCGGAACGTTTGATTCGCTGAACGAAGCATCCGAATTCATTCACACTGTGCAGAAGCGCCAAGGTCTGTCCATCGGCTGTCCGGAGGAGATCTCCTGGCGGCTGGGGTTCCTGAGCGACGCGGAACTGCAGGAACGGGCCGAACCGCTCGTCAAGAGCGGCTACGGGAAATACTTGCTTGAACTGCTGGATCAAAGCGCGGACTGATCAAGGAAAGGCGGGTGGTCGGGAAATTACCGGCCACCCGCCTTTTTGCTACTCAGTATTTCTGAGTTATGCGGGGTTTCCCATCGGAATTGCTTCAAGAGCGCTCCGGCTGTATTCGACAATGACGGGTGAGTTGCCTCTGTTTAATTCAACGAGGCGTGACCAAGATGAGACTGGTTGCTTCAATCCATCCCGAAGAAAGTAGATTGTTGCGTCATCCAACGCCTTCACGAAAACAGTGCTGCTGATTGTTCCCTTGACTTCCATTGGAAGGCATGTAGCGGGATCCAAGGTGCGCGCAGGCAGTTGTGCCGTGTCAGCGTTTGCCACGACATTCCAAAGGGCTCCGTTGTAACCAACAAGGGCTTTGCCGTTGCATTTGACAGTTGGTAGAACCGTCCCGGAGTCCTGATAAGGCGAAAGCGCGCTCTGCCTGATCCGCGAGTAGCCACGAATGCCCATGGCATCCGTAATTCGGAAGTCCTCGACTCTCCACATTTTGCTCGCTCCGTCGACAAGATACACCTCGGGGCGGGTGTCACCGACATAGAGTCGTCCAGGCTGGAGTAGGGGTACACCCTTCGCTATGGAATCTATGGTCTCCGGAGTCAACGAGTACAGCGGCGGCATCTGCCCAAGGCCGAGTTGATACAGGGTTTCAAGGTCGGGAACTTCCCGCAATAATTTGTTTTCGTAGCGAAAAACCGTTGGTGAAGCATCGGATTTAACGAATGCGGGAATTCCTATGGACGGTCCCGTTGGTATGGTGCCCAGCAGTGCGTCTGAGAAAACAACAGGAGCTGCCTGCCACTGACTGACCGCCGCCGGGTATTTTTGATTTTTGCCGACGACAAAGCTTTGAGTGCCTGAGGGATTTTGCGCGAATCCTCCATATGCCGAGGACTTGGGCAATTTCTCAATGGACTGCTCATCCATGGCGGCAACCATGAGTGTTCTGGCCCAAATATTATTTGCATTGATGGAAGCTGGAACCGGGACGAGCTTCCCTGCTGTATTGATATACGGCGCTCCCGTCCTTCTATCGACCACTATGACGTCTTGTCGTAAGATCGGTGATCCGTACGGCATGCCAGCCGTAACTGCATCGCTCAGCGGCACTGTCTGATAACTCCGGCCTGCTTCGCTTAAGGAGTTGGCGTCGAAGTACTCCCGTTTAATCCCGCCTTCGACGTAGAACAGTCGGCCGGACGGCGAAGTAGTGGCATTAGCCAGAGGGGCACTGTCGGCGAATAGAGCCAGTTGGCTGTCTGCGAGCGGGACCCACCGTTCGCAGAATCCTCCGCCGAAATCGTTCATGATGGAACACGAAGGTACGTGGTGCTTTCGTCCTTGATCCACTAGGAAAATAGCGCCATCTTCACTCCGAACAAAGCGGCCCACGGATGTGCCAAGGGTTAGTCCGTCCAGGTAACCCTGGTTCACTTGAGATAGGCCACCAATGCGGGCGAAGATTTCATACAAATCCCAATTGGGGAAAGAATACTTCTTTCCGCCGGCAACGAGATAGATAACACCGCCGGACGGACCTATCACCAATCGCGAGCCGTCAGCAATGCTGGCGAATTTTTGAAGTCCCGCGTAATCCCCGTTCCACACATTCGAGTCACCGGCGAGCGGTCCAGTACTGCTATACTGCCAGATGCTGTATGTGCCCCAACTGGAGGGAACAGCGCCCGCGTCGTTAGTGGGCGAGCTTGGGTATGCGGCGACCCACAGCGGGTAGTCGCCGAAGCCTGACGGATCACCAAGGCATTGGCGCCACCAGTTCGTATTGGTGTAGATCACAGGCAGCCGGCCGGTCAATGACTGCATGGTGTTGCCGAAGTCGCGGACCCATGAACCCAACTGAGCTGGCGACATGCCGTAGCACGTGTTGCCGAAGTAGAATCCGTTGATGGTGCGGTTCTCGTACGGGTTGAACTCAAAGTCCAGGACCGGCGGCATCGTGTATCCGTCGGCGGTCCAGCCACCCCCGTTCTGAACAAAGTAACGTGCCTGGTCGGCGCCCGAAGACCAATTGGGGATCGCGAAATGGTATGCCCCACGAATCATGCCAACGTTCCGTGACCCCTGATACTGCGAACTGTACGACGGGTTGGTGTAGTAGTTGCCCTCACTGGCCTTGACGTAGGCAAATCGGGCACCCATGTTCCACTGCTGTTGCCAATCAACACTCGGCTGATGGCCACTCACGTCGAGTCCCTGAACACCAAACGTCGGCATCCATGTGCCCTCGGTTCCGAGGGCCTCGGTGCTGAGCTTCTTGAAACTGGAGCTTGAAGTTGATGCAGCCACTCGTGCGGAGCGTTGCCCCATTTCCGCACCGCCAACGCCAACGGCTTCTGCCATCGACTCATTCATGCTGATCGATACAGGCCCAGGCGAGGGTGCAGCCGACGGATCCGGAGGGAGGGAAGGCGCTGGCGCGGAGGGTGAAGCAGCTCCGGTCGTAGCCGAGTCCGGGACCGGCGTCGATCCGGCGAGGGACGACGCCGGTGCCGGCGCGGACGTCGAGTCAGGAGTGGGCGTCGGGCTCGGTTCAACAGCGAAGGCGACGCCCGCCAGTCCAGGACCCGCCACCAGAGCAGCAGCGAGGGCTGCCGTGCCCAGAAATTGCAGGAGGGGACGATGATTGTTGAACGGGTTCCGCTTCATTTTGGCTCCGGAGACAAGGAGGCGCTTGCTTGAGCGCGACATAAGGGGTTGCAGTTCAGGAGACGCTGAACTGGAAATATCGAGACTTAATGCGCCTACCCTAACACCGCAGTGTCTGCAGTAACCAGAGTTTCCGTTGTTGCCAATGTGAATGATGCGTCACTGTTATTCACAGCCCGTTTCAGTTGACTGGGCGGCCTGCTGCACGCCCCCGGGGCTGCATCCCAATTGACCTTCCTCTACTGGGGGAGGGACTAGCGTTCACGACCTGCGGATCCGAGCCAGAGGCAACGAAGCGGAAGCCTACGCCGTTCTCCGGGCCTCACCGTGCGGTCATCATCTGGAGCACCATGGTTGCCGGAACTGCCACCGGTTCGGGCGCGACATCACTGGCCACACCCTCGGCATCGACGTAACAGCCGGGGAAGTATCGCAGCAGACAAGGATGAGTGGAACTCAACTGGCATTCCTCCAACCGCGATAACCAGCGAACGATGCTATCAACGCGGTCACGTTCCTGGGGTGGGCGGGTACACCAACGAGCCCGGCACTGACTATGGTGCACAGTCGTTCGCCCGTCCTACGGCTACTGCTGGCGGCGCATTCGGAGACGCAAAGCGTGTACCTACTAATCGTTTCACTCGGGGGCACAAGTACCAATACGGTTCCGAACGTCAGTGGACAACCGGGCAGGACGCTGGTGCTGGCCCCGCGACAAGATGCCAGCCAGCAAGGCCATTGCTGCTGGGTGCTTCGCCCGCACTTGTGTCACATTCACGCAATCATCGAATCGGTGGATATGCTCCAGAGGCCAATTGACTTGCTGCTTCTCACGAAGCGTTATATAGAAGGACTTCCATGGGGGATTACCGCGGGCGGCTCTCTGCCGTCTTCGCTTCGCTCGCCATCGCAACCGTCGCTCTAGGATCTGTTGCTTCTCCGGCCAACGCAGCGCCTTTCACTATGATTACCAACGACCCAACAGTGTCGCCACCAGCGACCACGGCTGCTCCTACCGGTGCCGTCGCACCAACCCCGGTGGCTACAGAAGCCGCCACCTCAACTTCCACCTCAGAGCCCCTCGTTACGCCACTGTCGGCGCCAACGGCCACACTTGAGGCGCCGCAGACCAAGGCGGCGAAGCTTGCGCAGCCCGAGGCCGCGGCTGTCGGAGCCAACACGACCACCCTGTCAGCGTTCTTCAACGAACTCTCCTTCATGCCCGAAGAGAACACCAGCACATACGACCGGGCGCTCTTCGAGCACTGGATCGATGCAGACGGCAACGGGTGTGACACACGGCAGGAAGTCCTCGCTGCAGAGTCACAAGTAGACGTTTCCTACAGCAGCGGCTGCACGATCATCGCAGGCCAGTGGTACTCCCGGTACGACGGTGCCACATGGACGAACCCCTCCGACGTGGACGTCGACCACCTCGTGCCTTTGCAGGAGGCTTGGCAGTCAGGAGCCTGGCGCTGGTCACCGGAACTTCGTGCGGCCTACGCCAACGACCTTGGTTACCAGCGCAGCCTCGAGGCAGTCACTGACGAAGTGAATCAGTCCAAGGGTGCCCAGGACCCGGCAACTTGGATTCCGACTCTGGAGCAGTGCGGCTACGCCGTTGACTGGGTCTCCGTGAAATGGCGGTGGAACCTCACCGCCGACAACAGCGAACACGCAGCCCTGAACTCCCTAGTGAACGGCACCTCATGCGGGTCAACCGTCGTTGAGCGCCCGACAAAGATGGACACTACCGGCAGCACGTTCACCGGATGGCCCCTGTACAAGATCGTCTACGACTCTACGATCTACGAACTCGTGACCAACCCCGACGGGGCAACCCAGACCCCTCTTCCGCTGAGCTATGAGAAGTGGCGGGACGTTTACAACTTCCAGACCCCGACTCCGGCAGCAACCGACTTCGTCAAGTACCCATGGTCTCCTACGGTTTACGCCGTGACATTCTGGCCTGGCGGGGAGAACTACTGGATGTGGACACCGCTGTCCTTCCACCAGTGGCAGACTGCTGGCTACCCGACCCCGCGTAACGCTGGCTGGATCAAGGGCAGCTATTACTACAAGTGGGGCACGAACTCCGGTGAGCTTTTCGTGGAGGGCGCAGATGGTGTGAACCACAAGCTCACGTACCAGGAGTGGGCGGATTCGGGCTACCGGTCTTTCCAAGAGCGTCATGCTGAAGGGTTCGCCGCCCTGACCTGGGCGCCGGAAATGGCACGCATGACAAACCTCTACACTCAGTCCGGCAGACCCTTGGGCTACGCGGAATGGCAGGAAGAAGCCTTTCCCACGCCGCAGAGGATGCAGCGCATCCCAGGTGACTCGTTCTACAAGGACTGCGGCAGCAGCACGATCTGGTACGCCGGGCCTGGCATGAACCGACCTGTCAGCCTCCAGGAATGGCAGGCAGCAGGTTCACCCAACCCGACCGTGCGCAACGCCCCGTGTGGTAGCACTACGCCGCCTCCGCCCTCGCAGCCCGCCCGCCCCGCTGACGTAGATTGTTCGGACTTCACCTATCAGTACCAAGCGCAGGCTTGGTACAACCACTACTACCCCTACTACGGCGACGTAGCGAACCTCGACGGTATCGATAACGACGGCCGCGTCTGCGAAAGCCTGCCGTAAGGCCTCGGCTAGGGGGATAGTACGCATGCTGTACTTGTTGATGGCGGCTCGGTCCGCGTCCCCCGATTCGCGGAAAGTGACATAGAAGCCCCCGAACTGCCCTCATACATGGCAGAGCGGGGGCTTCTTTGGTAGCTTGCCACTACCTTCGCCCGCAAGGGTGAAGTTTGATCCCGATGGCTTTCGGGCCATGATGGCCCGAATTGAAGATGAACAAATCGCAAGCCCCTACGAGGATCTTGAGCCGGATTACGAGTACATGCCGCTGCCGTGGTACGGCTGTCAATGCCACTGACTCATGGGGCTGGATATTAGTATCGGCGCCACCCTACGAGTACCGATGGGTGAGCCAATCGTGGTTACCAATGCTTATCAATCCATACCCTGGGCGGACTTCGCCGGTTGACTTGTTGATTCGTCCTTGCCACGGCCAGCATCCGAACAGGCCTTCCAGTCCTGCTCGGCTTGGGCTGATCTGTGCCACGAACTTTTCCAAGGTCCGGCAATTGCCTCCGGTGTGCGGATCGGTTCTTTCAGCAACAGGGCTCATGTGTTCGGCAGAATCCTTGCCGAGACTTGCACGGCTTCAGCCGCGTTCCGCACCTCTCAGCGTTGCAATTGTCCTTCGTGCGCTGCTGCTGCCGGTAGTGCTTCTCAACGAAAAGTGGCGGGACGTTTGCAGCTTCCGGACACCGACCCCGGCCTCTACCGATTTCGTGAAGTACCCCTGGTCTCCCACCGTCTATGCGGTTACTTTCTGGCCTGGCGGGGAACACAAGTGGCTGTGGACGCCCCTGTCCTAGCAGCAGTGGCTCACAGCGGGCAGGCCATCCCCGCGTAACGCCGGTTGGATCAAGGACAGCCACTTCGACCAGTGGGGCACATCCTCTGAGATCTTCGTCGAAGGTGCTGACGGTGTTAACCACAAGCTCACCTACCAGGAATGGGCCGATTCAGGATTCCGCGGCTATGTCCAGCGCAGCAACGAAGGGTACCTCAAGCTCAGCTGGGCACCAGAGTTCGCCCGCATGTCGAACCTCAGCACCGGCGCAGGCCGTCCCATGGGTTACGCCGAGTGGCAGGAAGAAGCCTTTCCCACCCCACGGGCCGTGCAGCGGATCACCCGTGACTCGTTCTACAAGGACTGCGGCAGCACCACGATCTGGTATGCCGGCCCCGGAATGAATCGGCCTTTAAGCCTGAACGAATGGCAGGCGTCTGGCTCGCCCACTCCAACTGTCCGGAACGCCCCGTGTGGTGGCAGCAGTCCGCCTCCCACACAGCCCGGCAATCCCGGTAACAGTGTGAACTGCACCGACTCCACCAACTGGGCAGCGGCGCAGAACTGGTTCAACACCTACTACCCCTACTACGGGGACGTTGCCCTGTTGGATTCAGATGGCGACCGTATCGGCGCACCCTAAGCTACGACTGGAAGGGCCTCGCGCCCCCGAAGCGGGTTGCGGGGCCTTTTCGCGTGCCGGAGAAAGAATCAGGTTTGAGGGGATTGGCAACCAAGTCCAGAAACAAGCCATCCGCCGGAAAGGGTAGGATTCAGGCCCACGCTCCAGTCGCCACTGCGCAGCGTCTGGCTATCCACCTCTTCCCATCCATCGGTTGGAGCGCCGGAGGGCGCGATCGGCGACGTAGCCCAGGCCGCCGCTGCCGCTTCTTGGGTCGGCTCTCCTGGAGCATTGGTGTCTACGTCAGCAACGTACGCGCCATGGCACTGTTGAACTTCTGCCACCGTCTCTGCAGGAGGCTCGTTCGTGCTACACGAAGGCAATGTGCATAGGAGCAGCACGAAAACCACGATGGCACCCGGCTGTTTGTTCATGCCGAAAGTGTATGGCAGAGCTAGACCGTCCAGAGCACGTGGCAGGATGTTTTCTTATGAGCCAAGGTCACCGCCGCGCCCCGGATCCCGAGTGGGTGGAGATGTACCGCGGCGGGATAAGCGCGACTAGCATCGCCAAGTACGCTGGCGCCGGGGCAAGTAAAGTTGGCTACCACATCCAGTTAGAAGCCGAGAGCGACCCAGCCTTGCGGGATCATCATCGTGCCGTCAAGGAAATCACCAAGCCCTCGCGAACGGGCCATAGCGATGTGGCTATTGCGGCGGCGGCAGGATGCGGACGCGGGCACGGTCGCACCCAAATTCCGGGAGGGCCAAGCCGCCATGCAGGGCTGGGAACAGCGAACACGCAAAGCCAAAGATGACGAGCAATGGGAGGCCCGGATGGCCTAACATGCTGGGTTCCAGGGGTCGTTGGTACACCCATTAATAATGGGAGCTGCAACGACTGTGTCGTCTGCGCGGTAACAGTCGTCTCCATTGGAAAACTTGGGACCAACGACGCATATTCTCAGCATTGGAGGGACGAGTTCTCGCTGCCAAGTCCAATTTGGCGATCGCGTCCAAAGGCGAGGACGCTCGAGCAGACGGCCCAAGCACCGACCGGCTACGCCACGGTGCGAAGAAAGATGCGTCACTGTTATCCACAGCCCGCCTCATATGACTTGGCGGCGTGGTGTACGGTCCCTAGGCTGTACCCAGTTGAACTGCCTCCGCCGGGGGCGGCAGTTGTATTGGGGAACAACTTGGACGCTGTGCGAATCGTGGAAGACGAAGTCCGCGAGCTGATCCGCCGTCGTGGTCTTGACCCGCTGCGGCAGGCGGGCGAGGTCCGTCGTCTCGTAGAGGCGGCTGTCAGCGACTACGACGAACGGGCCCTGATGGGGCCGCTGCCTCCGATTGGTCCGCTGGAGGCCGCGCGCAGGTTTGTCTTTGACGCGGTGGCCGGCTTCGGCGTCCTTCAGCCGCTGCTGGACGATCCGACCATTGAGGAAGTCTGGATCAACGCGCCTGTCAAGGCGCAATATAGGTTTCTTTCCGCTACAGTTGGAATATGACGAAAAGCGTTCAATCCTGCGGTGTCTACGCCCGCATTAGCTCCGACGAGGGCACAGCCTTAGGCGTGGCCCGACAGATTGAGGACTGCACAGCCGAAGCATCCCGGCGCGGCTGGCCCTTGGGGGAGGTCTTCACCGATAACGACGTGTCGGCCACGCGCACTAAGAAGCGCCCGGCCTATGAACGGATGCTGCACGCGATCGAGCATCGCACGATTGACGCCGTGGTTGTTTGGGACGTGGACAGGCTCACCCGCACGCCTGCCGAGCTGGAACGGTTCATCGGACTAGCAGATAGTCACGGCCTGGCGCTGGCATCAGTCGGCGGTGAAGTTGACCTAGCCACGCCTCAGGGTAGGCTCACGGCGCGCATCAAGGGATCAGTAGCACGGCACGAGGTAGAGCAAATGTCACGGCGCCTCAAGCGTAAATTTCAGGAGAATGCCAAGGCGGGCAAGTCTCACGGCGTTATGCCGTTCGGATACCGAAGGGAGCCCATTCTTGACGAGAACGGCCGCCAGATCGGCACCTGTGACGCCATAGTTGAGGCAGAGGCGGAAGCTATCCGCGAGCTCTACGCCCGCGCCATCGCCGGGGACACGCTGCGCTACCTTGCAAAGTACCTGAACGAGAGCGGTTTCAAGACTGGGCAGGGTAACGCGTTTATCGGTAACGTCGTGGGCAACATGCTGAGGAAGCCCCGGTATGCCGGCCACCGTACCCACGCGGGGCAGATCATTGGCAAAGGCGATTGGGAGCCCATCATCAGCCAAGACACCTATGATCAGGCAATGGCCGTCCTGACGGCTCCGGGCCGTCGTCACTCCGGCGGGATGGAGCCCAAGCACCTGCTATCCGGCATTGCCCTGTGTGGGCGCTGTGGTGGCACTCTGCGCCCGAACATGTACAAGCTACTTCCTGACGGCACATACCTGCGCTCCAACTACGCCTGCAAAGACTGCATGAGGCTCACGCGACAGATGGCGCCGGTAGACGAGGTGGTAAACGCCGTGATGGTTGCTCGACTCTCGCGCCCTGACACGGTATTGGACCTGTCCGAAAAGCCGGAAGCGCTGGCATCGGCCATCAGCTCCCGGGCCGCGATCCTGGCCCGCATGGATACCGCCGCTGATGACTATGCAGACGGCACCATCACGGCGCGGCAGATGGCACGCGTGAATGAGCGGCTGAAGATCAGTCTTGCTGAGGCTGAGGGGCAAGTGCTCCGCTTTCAGCCGGTCAGGATCCTTGACGGCATGACCGGGGCAGGCGCCGCGGCCGCGTGGGAGTCTGCCACCATAAACCGGAAGCGCGAGATAATCCGGCAGCTCGCAACCATCACCATCCTGCCATCAGGGCCCGGCATTAGATTCAGCCCGGAGCAGGTAAAAATCGAATGGAAGGTTTCGGCATGAGCCGCCCATACGCGAACAACATTGGATCATTGGACGGGTGGTTCGCAGCGATCGACCTGCGGACAGCCGACTTCCGCGAAATTGCCAAGCTGGAACCGATTGTCTCGCTGGTTGACGCCAGCGTGAAAAAGTCCATTGGCCGGGTGGCTGATATTCCCCTCAAGTGCGGTTCGCACTTTACGGGTTACAGCGTGTCTCTGGCGATCGGCTCATCCGGCGTGGAACTGCTTTACTTTTCTACTCCTGAGTTGGCAGGACGCCCGCCAACTGGGATACGTCACGTGGATGACGCCGCGGCGCCTCTGAGCCTCACCTGCCCGGAGTGTGGGACCGTGACGCGACACAATGCTGTTTGGGTGCTGAAAGCGACGCTTGGGGCACTGGCGGGGAAGGCCAGGACACGCCCGGTAGTTCAGGTGCGAACCTAGACAACAAGTTGTGATAGGTTTTTACTACATGGTTGTGGTTGCCTCGGATTCCACCAATACAGGGCCCCAAAAGGGGAAGTAGCCTAATAGCTCCCAGTGAAAGTGCAGCTTAGCTGCTCTCACTAGGGAGCTATTGTTTTGTCCCAGATACTCAAGGCCAGAAGTGCAGTAGGTGTAGCGACCCGCCGTAAGGATCCGGCCGCGGTCGTGGAGGCCCGCCGAAACCTTGCCGCCGCAAAACTCGAAGATTACGTAGCCCGCGTAGTCGCTGAAGCCCCAGCCCTCTCCCCGGAACAGATAGACCGCGTTTCGGTCCTGCTGCGTGGTGGTGCTGCATGACCCACGCACAAGAAAGCCGCCCAGGGCACGAATCCAAGGCGGCTATAAATCTTGCTACCAACAGCATACCAGCGGCCACAGACGAAACAACGGCCACCGCACTAGTTACCGGCGTACATGTCGTAGTTGTGGAGACCGCCGAGGGCAAGTACCGCCGCCGCGTTTACTTCAACCTCCCCGGAGCCCAGCGGGCCGCAGACCGAGCCGTGATGTCCGGGCACGCCGCGCACATCATCCTCTGCCAGCTCATGCCCGTAGGCGGTGCACTGTGACCGACGAAGAGATCCGCGACTTCCTGGCCAACGCTCCCGACGTCCGCACAACCGCCCGCCGCGCCCAAGAATGGATAGGCGTGCACGCGTCCCGCACCTGCCTAGGCGCTACCTACGTTCCTAGGACAGGTGACCGCCGCTATGAATAGCAACTTCGCGCCCCTCACAGATGAAGAATTGGCCGGCGTAGGTCTTGCCGTCAGTTCCGTCGCTTACGTCGGTCCCGTCGGTTTGATAACAGACCCCCGAACCGTCGGTCCCGTCGGTCCCGTCGGTCCCGTCGGTTCACTTTCGGGGGTACTAACCGACGTGAGGGCCTGGCTCTCAAGGTTTGTCTGCGTGATGGATGACCTTGACTTAGACCTCCTGACCCTCTGGGCAGCCCATACTCACCTTGCTTTCGAGACATACACGACACCACGGCTTGTACTGGATTCATCCATGCCGGGCTCTGGGAAAACCACGGTGCTCGAACACCTGTCCCGGCTCTGCCTCAATCCGGTACAGGCAGCGTCCCTGTCATCCCCTGCACTGCTTACCCGGATGCTCAATAAGACGATGCGAACAATCCTCATAGATGAAGTGGACAGGTCACTGGATCCAAAGAAGCCCGGAGTCGAAGACCTCATTGCGGTTCTCAACTCCGGGTACAAGCGCGGAGCTACCCGGCCGGTCTTGGTTCCTGGCAAGGGTGGGGAGTGGGACGTAAGCGAGATGCCCACGTTCTCTCCGGTAGCGATGGCCGGCAACGCGCCGAACCTCCCGGACGATACTCGCTCCCGCTGCATTCGAGTGCTGCTGATGCCAGACCTTGAGGGCCGCGTTGAATCCTCAGATTGGGAAGAGATAGAGGAAGATGCGCAGGAGCTCGGCAGGCGCCTAACGGAGGCTGCGGAGGAAGCGCGGGAGTTTGTGCGCACGGTTCGCCCGGAACTCCCGGCAGGATGCATAGGCCGGATCAAAGAGCGCTGGAATCCCATAAAGCGGGTAGCTACGGCGGCAGGAGAGCAGTGGGCAGCCATTGCGGATGAACTCATCAAGAGAGACATAGCGGAGGCAGAGATGGACAAGGAAGACGGAATCACCCACCTACCCCCGGCTGTGGTTCTCCTAAAGGACGTGCGGGACATTTGGGAACCGGCAGACACGTTCACCCCTTCCGCGGTACTTATCCACCGGCTGATCCAGCACAACCCGGCGATGTGGAGCATGGCGAGCAGTTACGGTAAGGAACTGAACGCCCAGCGGCTCGGCCGGATGTTGGTTACCGCGTTCAAGCTGCACTCCACCAGACAGGGCGATTCCAAGCGCGGATACTTCCGGGCGAATCTCGAAAAAGTCTGGCGTCGGATGGGCATGACCCCTCCAAAAGAAACCGACGGAACCGACGAGACCGCCGTAACCGACGGCTGCAAGCTCCATCCGATACCCAAGCCAAGCGTCTGCTTTACCTGCTCGGCACTCTAAGACCATAGGAACTGCCCCGGCACCTGTCATAGGTCCGGGGCTTTCCTGTGCCGTCAGCGGCCACGACAGGGCGGTGCCGGGGGCGACATTGGGCGCGTTCAGACCTCGTTGCACCACTCCAGACTGTGGTTCCGGCTGTCGTTGTTCGGGCATTTGCGTTCACTGCACCTATCCGGAACCGTGACAAATTGCTTGACTGAATCAGCGATGGACGATGCATCCACCTTCCGGTTTATTGTCGGTGAACCGCAATCACCGCATGTCCAGGCTGTAGGCATTATTTCCCCCCAAGGTTTAGTGAGGCTCTTGCCTCGGACTGAAGCCTAAGGGTGGCAGTCGGAATTGGGAATAGCCGCACGCGAAATGATCGCAAATAGGGCTCGCTTCCCGTCCGAGCACAGTTTCCATGCCCTATGCTGGGGGAAATTCTGTGGGGTTTGATGAATGGGGAAAAATGTCCGAGGAATCTACGCCTGTTTCCAAGCGGCCGAAGTGGGAGCAGGATACTGCGGAGAAGGTGCGAGCAAGCCTCCGCAAGTTCGCAAAACCCCTGGCTGACCTTATCAAGCGAGATGCTAACGAGGGCGACACCAGACTGCTCATTACTGACATGCTCTGCGAGGGGCTCGGCTGGGACAAGTACGCAGAGCTAACCACGGAGTATCAAGTAAAAGGTGAGTTCGCGGACTATGGTGTCCGTCTTGATCAACAACTCATTGCCTTCATCGAGGTTAAGCGCGCCACTACAAAACTCAACAGCCGACACCTTCGCCAAGTCGAGATGTATGCGGTTAATGAAGGCGTCGAATGGCTGATCCTTACGAACGGATGGCAGTGGCAAGTTTTCCGGTTGATCCCTGGTATGCCAGTGACAATTGACCTTGTTCTGGATGTCAACCTGATTTCCGACGAGTCCATTGCCGTGAAAGCTGCGCAGATGTTCTACCTTCACAAGGAATCACTGAAGCGTGGGCAAATCGAGGAAGTATGGAAAGCCCGGGCGGCGACAGCGCCGAAGGCTTTGGCAAGCGCCATCCTTTCTGAAACTGTTCTGAACGAGCTGCGGAAAGAAGTAAAGCGTAGGTCAGGTCACACGATCGATTCAGCAGACCTTGGCAGGCTCGTTCGCGACTCCGTGCTGGTGCCAGAACTGGCCAAGTGACAGCAGACCGCAAGAGCCTGTCAGCTTGGTTGCCGGCGGGCTCTTGCGGTCTGGCAAGCGGGCAGGGTGCCGTGGCGGTCGTAGGCACGGCCCCGAACCTCCGAAGAGATCCGGGGCCGTCCCATTTGTACCGCCGTGGCCTGATGTAGGGAAGGTGTTTCCTTTTCTCAGTTAGTCACAGGCCCATTTGCCGGCGGCCGGGCGCTGGCGGATCATCGCACCCTCAAGCAAAGGGCTCCCCGCCATCGTTCGGCACTTGCCTTGTTGCAGCCCGCCGTGACGTTCGCGCCATACACAGAGTCAGGCCCCAAGCCGCTAGTGCCAGCGTGGCGTTTACCCTTCCGCCCCCCTGCGTTCGCACCTTTGGCACTACGATCCGTATCCCCCCGAACGTGCATTTCCACACCAAGGGGGCCTTGTGAGGCTCTCAGAGGCTGTGGAAAAAAGCCCATGAGCGAGAATGTCGCAATGCCGGAGGTGCGAAAAAAAGGGGTAGAGGTAGGGGTGTCGGGTGCGCGGTGGCCGTCGCTGTTGCTTGTTGTTGTGGCTCCTACGCACCCGGCACCGTGTGGCGCTGGTGCAGTGTTCTGACTGCCCATCACTTCCGTTCTCAGCTCACCCTTGTGGACTGCGGTGGTGTTGACGCCGGTTCATGGGTTACTGCTGGGGTGGTACGACTGCTGAGACCTTGCGGCCGTCCGGCAGTGTGGGCTCAAGGTTCATGCGGACCTTGTTACCCGCGGCGTCCCGTGCTGTCGGGTGCTGCACTGTGTGAATCGGCATGCGTACTGTGTCGAGCGTCCCGTCCGGGTTGCGCGGCATGTACGGGTAATCGCCGTTCGGTCCGGGGTCGAGTGCGTCATTTGCCATGGCTGGCCTCCAGCCAGGCGGCGGCGTCTTCGTAGTTGGTGGGGATCTCGGGGCCGATGGCGTCTTCAAACATTTCTGCGCCGTTGAGCGAGGCCAGCCGTTCGCACTGCGAGCTGAGCCATTCGGGGAACTTCACGTCAGCGACGCGCAGATCCGGGATAGCTGGCCCGGTGTACTCGGGCACCCGGTTGATTGAAGCCTGGGCAGATGACCGGAGGTGGTAGCGTGCCCACCGTGAGGCGTGCCAGTTGGTGTATCCGGTGAATGCGCCGGAGAGGTCGCCGTCAGTGACTGCTTTCTCTGCGGCTACCATGGCGGCGGCGCCGTCTTCCTCCAGCTTGGTTTCCGTTTCCTTGTAGGTCCGGAGGATTTCTTTAGACCATTCCTTTTGGGCTGCGGTTACGACGTCGGCGCGGCGCTGCCCTTCGGTCTGTTCCTGCTGGCGGCGGCTCTCGAGTTCCTGGGCAAGTGCTTCGGTGCTGAGTTTGATAGTCATGATGGTTCTCTACTTTCCGTTGATCTGCTGGTAAGCGGACTTTGCTCGGTCCAGGTAGCCGAGTGCCATATGCATGTTCGGGCTGAGTTTGATGCCTTCGGTCTGCATGCGCTGAAAGTTGGCGTACTCGGCCTGGGCTGCCGGAGTCCATGACGCGGCTTTGTCTTCGAGCTGGCGCTGTTCCATTGCCGTCGCGGCTGTGTTGGCGGTGTCTTCGTACATGTTGCTCATTTGGGTTTTCTCCTTAGTTGGTTGGGACGGTGAAGGTGTAGCCGGCGAGCCGTTCGGCGCCGGTACGGGTGAGGCCGCAGCCGGGGGTGGTGGTCATTGGGTGGGCTCCTGTCGGGCCTCGAGTGTGTCGGCCATGTCGTGCAGCTTGTCGGCCAGTTTTCGGGCTTCGGTGTAGGTCAGGTGGGCTTGTAGGTCACGGCCGCGGAAGAGTCCAACGCCGGGTAGCTCGTTCCCTTGCGGGTCTCTCCATCCCCAGAAGCGGGTGTTTACGCGGGGGCGGGTCATCATCCGACCGGGTTCCATGGGATGTTGCGGGGGATGGGGTTTGGCATCCCGGGTGCTTCGGCAGGAGGGGCATCGAACGTCTGGGCGGGCGCCGGGATGGGCACTACCGGCGCGGGTGCCGCTGGGGCGATTACGACAGGCTCAGGGACAACTACGGGCTCAGGAACCGTAACGGGCTCCGGCGTTACGGCTGCGGGTACGGCTTCAGTGGGGACGGGGTTTGTCATGACGGGCTCCTGGGATGGTGTCGGGGGTGGCGTGGCGGATGTGGTGGTGACCGGCACGGGCGCCGGAGTGTTTTCGGCGTTTGCCGTGGCGATGAGGCCGAAGGCGACAGAGGCGAAGAGGAGTGTTCCGGCTACGCCTAGTGCTGCTGATTTCGTTTCCATGTCTGGGCTCCTTAGCGCAGGAATAGCGCCGTCGCGTAGATGTTCGCCTGGTTGGCTGTAGAAGCCGCCCAAGTATTGAAGCCGGCGCGAGTAGCAACACTGATGACGATTTCTTCCCCTCCGGTAAGTCCGGTCAAGGTGGTGTGGAACGGCGCAGCGAGTCCGACGCCTAGACCGGCGCCGGCTGATGTGTAGAGTTCGCCGCCGTTGATGCCTTGAACAACAGCCATGACGTAGAGGTAATCCGTTGTCGCGGTGCTGTTTTGGCCCATGGCGGTGGGGTTCGCCGTTACTACTGCCTGCGTGAATCCGGCAGGGACCGTCAGGGCAACAGACGCCCGGACTGTTGATGCCGTCCCGATCGCGTAGTTGTTGACGCCGTTGCTTGCGGTTCCGATCTGGACCGGGCTCGTCAGCGCGTCGTTCCCGATGATCCCGGCGGGCAAGTCGAGGGTGCCGGTGATCGTGGCGGGCCCGTTGATGGTGACGTACCCCTCAAATTCCGTGCCGCCGTTTTTCGGGCGGATCCCCGTCAAGCCGAAGACGTTAGCGGCGGAGAGCTCCCGAATCTGGCGCTTGATGTCGGTGATTTCACGACCCATCCATCCCTCGTCGTTCGGGGGCCTGAACTGTCCGGGCTGAGCCATGTCTATTTCTCCGTTTTCTGGGTGGTGGTGTTGGCGGCCACTTCAGCCAGGACCGCGGCGAGCTTGTGGGCGCCGGTCTGGGATAGGTGCACCAGCGACTCGGCCTCAGTGCCCTTGTGCGTCCAGAGCTCGATGTAGTGCCTTTGCGTCCGGTAGTTCCAAGCCGGGATGATGACCATGCCCATGACCGGAGCCTCAATCTCCGGAGCCGTCCAGAGTCCATCGACGCATTCCGACATGGTGTAACCGGCGGGCGGCGTCGGCAGGGGTCCGAGCGTTTCAAGGAATTCCGAGAGCTTCATACCCTGCGCTTCGGCCATGTCTCCTGCTTCGCGGACGGTGGCCGGGTAAAGGGTGGGGGAAATTGCGGTGGTATTCATGGCTGAGACCAATCTGTTGTCGTGGTGGGTCTAGATGACCCGGAGATCCTCAGGGTGGAGCTGTTCGCGGTGGCCGTCCGGGAACGTAACCCAGACTCCGCGGTTGGTGACTCGCCAGACTTTCCCCTTGGGGCCGTCAGTGGCGCCCATCATGCCGACGAACTGCACGCGCTTTCCGGCGAACTGGGTTTTCATGTCTTCGAGGGTCATATAAGAAACCTATATAGATTCTTTTCCCCCAACGAGATCTACGTCGCCAGGAACGGCGAGTCGGAGCTGACTTCCCTCAGTCTCACTGACCAACAAGTTCGAGATCTCGTGGAGCGCATGCTGAAGAGTTCGGGCCGTCGCCTGGACATGTCATCGCCCTTTGTAGATGCAGCCCTGCCTGATGGCTCGAGGCTTCACGTAGTCATTCCGGATGTCACGCGCAGGCACTGGGCTGTGAATATCCGCAAGTTCGTGGTGAAGGCCAGTCGCCTTGAACACCTCGTCGAGCTTGGCACGCTGACACCCCAGTCCGCCCGGTTCCTCGGAGCAGCTGTCTCCAGCGGACTCAACATCCTGGTGTCTGGCTCAACCCAGGCGGGCAAGACCACCATGCTCAACTGCCTGGCTGCGAGCATCGGCAGCCGTGAGCGCGTCATCACGGTTGAGGAAATCTTTGAACTCCAGTTCCCGCTCAGGGACGTCGTCGGACTCCAATGCAGGCAGCCTAACCTCGAAGGCGAAGGCGAGATCCCACTGCGCAGGCTTGTAAAGGAAGCCCTCCGGATGCGCCCGGACAGACTCGTGGTGGGAGAGGTACGGGAAGCGGAAAGCCTGGACATGCTGATCGCCTTAAACAGTGGACTTCCGGGGATGTGCACCGTCCATGCAAACTCAGCCCACGACGCTGTGACCAAGATCTGCACCCTTCCGCTACTCGCCGGTGAAAATATCTCGTCTGCGTACTCGGCAAAAGCACTACTAGCGGCGTACAGTTCGAGTCATGAGCACGACACCACTGAGAGCAGCCATTTATGCTCGCATTTCCAAGGACCGCGAAGGCGCAGGCCTAGGCGTACAACGGCAAGAACAGGACTGCCGGGAGGTCGCCCAGCGCATGGGCTGGCAGGTCGCTCGCGTGTTTGTGGACAACGACATAAGTGCCTTCAGCGGCAAGGCGCGGCCCGCCTATAAGCAGCTGCTCGAAGCCATGGCGGCAGGCTCGGTGCAGACGGTTATTTGTTGGCACACAGACCGCCTGCACCGGTCGCCGCGGGAGCTTGAGGACTACATCGAGATATCCGAGAGCAGGGGCATAACTACCCAGACGGTCAAGGCTGGCGACCTAGACCTGAGCACGCCTTCTGGGCGAGCTAATGCGCGGTCCCTGGGCGTCTGGGCACGATATGAATCCGAGCATAAATCCGAGCGGATCATACGGAAGAAAGTAGAACTGGCGCAGGCGGGAAAGTTCAGCGGTGGGCCTGTACCTTACGGCTGGAGGATTGAAAAGAAATCCGAGACGCCTGCAATCGTGCAAGAGGACGCGGCCGAAATACGGAAAGCCATAGCCGCTATCATCGCGGGGGCAAGCATCGGCTCAATCGTCAAGGACCTGAACGGGCGGGGAGTGCCAACTAGGCGAGGCCAAACGTGGACCTCGACAAGTGTCCGTAACCTGCTGCTGCGGCCCACTAACGCGGGCCTGACTGCATACAAGGGCGAAATCATGAAGGAGAAATCCACGTTCCCGGCCATCATCACGGAAGACGAATGGCGGACGGTGAAGGCAATCGTCACGAATCCCGCCCGGCGGTCCCAGACTGATTCTCGTGTCCGCCACCTGCTGGCAGGCCTTTTGCGATGCGGCACTTGCGGTGCCGCGATGAAGACATCTTCCCGGGCGGGAGGGGCGGGCGAATCGAAGTTTTACTACAAGTGCCCCACTACGGGGACAGGCCACGCCTTCCAAACAGCGGAACCCGTGGAGCACCTAATCACAGAGACTGTCCTGGCCCGCCTCAGTGATGCGTCGGTCCTTGCCAGGTTGAACGGGCCGGATGACCAGCGGGTACAGCAGTCGCTGCAAAGCGAAGCTTCGGTGTTGCGGGGGCGGATGGATGAAGCTGCCGAGAGCTTTGCTGATGGCCTGATAACGCGGAAGCAGCTTGAGGCCATCAATGCGCGGGTTGGCGGAAGGCTTGACGTTATTGAGCAGGAGCTGGCTTCTGCGGCCAGGTCGTCGGTAGTGCCTGTCAGCGCGGGAAGGAACCTGAGGGGTTGGTGGGATGATGCCGATATTGAGAGGCGACGTGCAGTGATCAATGCCCTGTTGGTGCCTGTAGTGCAACCAATCCGCAAGAGCGCACCCAGGCTGTTTGACCCGTCTCGCGTCCGCATTGAGTGGAAGGCTGCCTGATCAAAAATGAATCAAGTGCAGGATATCCGCGTCATTTGCACTGGAACAGCAAAACGCACAGCGACGAAGCCCGGACCCCACGACGAGACGGTTATCGGCCTGATCGGCTGGAACGAAAATGCAAGACGCCCAGAGCACCAATTTCTGGCCTATTCCGGCCCCACCCGGCCGACGTTGTGGGAAGAAGGCCGCCTTGTTGCCCACGGCATGACTTTTCGTTTCAACGCCTGTTCCAGGTGTGACCGGAACACGCCGCTGTCCTTCAAATCCCTTCAAAAATATGCCGAAGCGTTGAAGGCGGCTGGCCAATACGATTCGCAGGGGCGGCTTACCCTCAACCTGTCGGCACCGCCTTCGGTGATAGCCACTAACAGCTAGTACGATTAGTTCAACGTCTGCTGGACGAGACTGATCGTCCAGATTGCCGCCGACTCAACCGGGTCAGGGACAAAGCTCTCCCGCAAGGAAAGCGAAAAACTACTGAGGTCCTTAGTAGGTGATCGCTTTGCCTGGAACACCCTCCAAAAAAGTAGCCCACGCCCGCGGCGTAGTAGCTGGGCTTTCCCGCTCACGCTCCCAAGATGATCCCGAATATGTGGCGGCCCGCCAACAACTCAAGGCAGCTAAGCTCGCTGACTACGTGGCGAAGGCCGTAGCAGAAGCCCCGCCACTCACGCCCGAGCAGCTAGACCGTATCGCGCTGCTGCTCCGGCCTGCATACCGGGGTGCGTCATGAGCGACGTTCCCCCCGCCGCGCAGCACGCCAACCCGTCTGACGTAACGCTTGCTATCCTCCAACGCACAGCGGCAGCATTCGGCCTTTCCGTAGTCTGCCGCTGCACCCGATGCGGCGCGCCACTCTGGGCCTCGCGCAGCATCTCCGCCAAACTCGGCCCCACCTGCACCCGCCGCGAGGCAAAACATGACTGACGCGCGGCTTCCAGAGCGCTGGCTTATGGACCGGCGTATCCAGCGGCTCAACGCTGAGCAGTTCCGCGCTTACACCATGAGTTTGATGTACGCCGTGTGCAATCGCACTGATGGGCAACTAACCGAGGACGACATAGAAGCCATCCCTCACTTCGAGCGCGGTAGCATTCCACCTCTTGTTGCCGCAGGACTGTGGAGGCAGGAGGAGGGCAGCGGCGGTTGGGTCATCACGGATTACTTGGCAACCCAGACGAGCCGCGCGCAACTTGAAGCGGCCGAGATGGCCAGGACGAAGGAAGCCCAGCGCAGCGCTCAGAACCGCGGACGGGCCAAGGCGGCAAGGGCCGTCACGGATGCAGAGAGCTGTAGTACGCCCGACAGTACGGCGTACGGTACGGCGTACGACACAGGCCAGGCCAGGCAAGGCCAGGATAGGCAAAAGACTCTCTCATCCGGTATCGAAAGCAGCGATGCAATGCCAGGCAACCCGATGGCGCAGAAGCCTGTTGCTAGTCCCGTTACAGCGGCGGTTACGCGTAATCCCGGGTCAGAAGGAATGCCGGTATCTGTGGGGAGGCTGGCGCTTGACCCTGATGCGTGGCCAGCCGACGACGACGCGCTCAGTTGGCGTACTTGGTGTGAAGAGAACAGCGTGCTCACGGTCCAGGGGCTGATTGATGCATGGCCTGGACTGAATGAGGCGCAGGCCTTGAACATGCTGGCGGGGGCCTATCCCGGGCGGGAGTGGTCCTGATGAAGGTCCCGTGCTCTGTCTTGGGTTGCCGTGGGCTGGCTAATGCCGCGGGTGTTTACTGCGATGAATGTGATGCGCAGGGCATGCCGGATGGGTGGTCGCGTACTCGTGATGAGGCGTGGCTGGCTTACAAGGCTTCGCCGGAGGTGGCGGCTATTCCATTGCCGGAGCGAAACAGCAGCGGCAGGCGATTGTTCTTGGTGCCTGGCGGCAAGAAGTGATGTGGACCGCGGTGCCACAAATGACGCGACCGCAACCCAACAAGGAAAGGAAACCCAACCCATGAACGACACCTCAAACCCCCGCCAGGTCCTCGCGCTGCTCAAAGCGCTGATCAACCCGGACCGCAACAAAGGGACCCGCGAGTGGATAGCACTCGCACCGGCCAACCCGGTGGAGGCCGAGGAACTGTTCCATACCGCCATCGAGGTGCTGACGGCAATAACAGCAGACCCACGCCTGGGCGGCCAGCAGCAATACGTCGACCGCATGCTCGACATGTACGTGAAGCTGGAAGCCTCAGGCCGATGAAGGCCAGGGCAGTAGACGCCCCGACAACGGGGACAGGACCCCGCTCAGCTATGAGCACCCACACACGGCGACGACAACGCGACAGCGGGGCAGGCAGCACGGAGTCAGCGGGGGGCAGCAACACCCGGCCGGAGGGGGTCCCGTTTTTTAGGAACCGCATGCTGGCTTCCACCGCGCCGTGGCACATTTTATTTATGGTCGGGAACTGTGAAAAACCGCGTACGGAGGGGAGGCAGGGATGACTGCCAGGAAAGACCCGTCCGATAGCGGGCAGTTAGTTGCCGTGAAGCGGCATGGGGCTCCGGGCTACCGGCAGGGTTGCCGTTGCGGGATTTGTGAGGCTGGTGAGCGGGCGAGGAAGCGTGGGGATGCTGTAGAGCCTGTCCCGGCGGCTGCTGTTGGGTCTGTTGGCCGTCGCAGGCGGGGTGAGATGGAGCGGGGCACTAGGAAGTTGATCCGGTCGATGGGCCTGGAGGCGACGCCGGCTCAGGCTTTGTTGATTGCCCAGGCGGTTGCTGGTGCCAGGGCGCTGGATGAGGCGCTTGCTGCGGGCCGACCGTTGTCGGCGGCACACCGGATGCACGAGGCGGCGATGAAGGCGCTGGAGGCCTCGATCCTGCCACCGCCGCCCGTGGAAGTGGTCGATGCAGGCGACCCGGGTGATGTGGGTCTTTGGCTCGCGGCTATCCATCGGCCGTCTGTCCGGTGCCAGGACAGTTTCCCGGTGGTGACGCCCGGGGCGTGTGGCGATTGTGACGCTGCACCGCGGGCGCGGGCGTGGTACGGGCAGAAGCATCCGGACGAACCGGGGCATGGGTACGGTATGGGCCGGGAGTTGTGCGGGTGTGCGGTGTGTGTGTCCGAACTTGCCGCGGCGGCGCAGGTGGAGGGCGAGGGCTGATGTGTGCTGTCCCGGGTTGTCTCCGGGCTCTCGTGGCCGTTCGCTGCGGGGGTGGGCCTGACACCCTTCTCCGGGGGTTCGTCGCTTGTCAGGGCCGAGCATCGGTTTGGCACGTACGGGGCAAAAGTGGGCACCTTTTGGAACAGGAAAAGTGCTAGCGCGACCTCACTTATGCTTGAAGTAGCTGCAAAGCAACGGTTACGCGGACAGTGCGCAACACATCCGCTACCCACCGTTCGGAGCCGCTGAGCGTACCGCCGCCGGGCAGGTCGAAAACCACCCGGGACCGCCAATCTTTGGCGCGGTGTTGAGGCCCAGTCTCTCCCCGTTTCCCACCATTCACATTTTGGCGCGTTTGCGCCCGTCCCGTGAAAGGGGCATACCCACAATGAACACCAAACTTAGGGCGACGCTGGTTGAGCGGCGCGCGAAATTCCGCGCCGATGCCGAGGCGCTGCTGAACACTGCGGCGGCCGAGGACCGGGAAATGACCGGCGAGGAACGGTCCTCATTCGATGGCCATATGGAGGGGCTGCAAAAGCTGACCGAGAGCATCGAGCGCATGGACACGTTCGAAGCCGACGAGCGGGCCGCTGAGGATGCGCTGGCCCCTTTCAGCGGCGGCCGCAAGGATGATGAGGCCCGTGGCGGCGACTTTGTGAACCTGGCTACAGGTGCCGCGGCCGCTGTCCGCTCCGGGCAATCCTTTGTGGAGCACACTGTCGTTTCGGCCGCCCGGCGGATGGAATCGGCGCAGGAACAGGCTGCGGTTGCCACGCACGGCAACCTGGCGAACCAGCTCCGCGCCCTCACCCTCACCGGTGGTGCTGCTGTCGTGCCGCAGGTATGGGCGGCGCAGTTGATCGACCTTGCCCGTAACAAGTCCGCGGTCCTCCAGGCTGGTGCACAGATTGTGCCGATGGACGCGGGTGTGGTGAAGATCGGCAGGCTGTCGGGCGACCCGACGGCGGCGTTCCGCACAGAGGGATCATTGATTACGCCCAGCGACCCGACGCTGGATAACGTCACGCTGACCGCGCAGGACATGTCCTGCCTCGTCATTGGCAGCCTTGAGTGGTTCCAGGACGCCGCAAATGCTGACGCCATCGTGCAGAACGCGATTGCCCAGGCGATGGCATCCAAGCTGGACCAGGTGGCGCTCTATGGCGGCATTGTTGCCGGTGCCGGGTCCATCAACTTGCCGACGCCGCCGAACCCCCGCGGCGTGCTGGCTGCACTGAACGCGACCCTGGCAGGCAACGTCCTCGGCGGCGTGGCCAACGGCACGACACAGACCGCGGCAACGTACTTCAACGAGGTGCTGGACGTGATCTACAAGGTCAAGTACGGCAACGAGGAGCCGAACGGGCTGATTTGGAACCCCAAGCTGGCACGCCAGTACGCGGGTGCGAACGACACCACGGGACAGCCGCTGCGGCTGCCTGCGGATGTTGAGGGCATCACGCGGTACACGACGAACCAGGTGCCCAGCTACACGCAGGGCACGATGACGGGCCGGGCGACGGACATCTTCGCTGGCGACTGGACGCAACTGCTCATTGGGCAGCGGCTTGCAATTACCATCCAGGTCCTGACCGAGCGGTACGCGGATTATGGACAGATCGGCATCGTGGCGCACTGGCGCGGTGACGTGGCACCGGCCCGCCCGGCAGCGTTCGCCGTCTACCGTGCAATCCAAGGGGCAGCCTGATGAGCGAGGCCAAGCATCCTGAGAGCGGCCCGGCGCTGAGCATCAACACGAACCGCTACCGGTTCGCGCTGGATTACCTGCACGCCACGAACCCGGAAACCAGGGCCGAGGTGGTGTTCGTCCCAGGCGAGGCCCTGCCGGATTGGGCGATGGCAGAACAGGCGAAGCGTGAAAGCGACACCCTGGCGGAGCTGAACCTGCTGCCACTGGACGAGGCACCGCAATCTGAAGGCAAGCGGCCAGTGAAAGGCCGCTGATAGCCAGGGCGTCAACGTCACCGCCTGCCGTGTTTATTTCTCCAATCGAGCGGCCGGGCGGAGCGATGGTGGTCAGGGGCTTTTGTGCTCTTTCCCTCACTGACCCACCAGCGCCCGATGATGCAAAAGGGCTCGGTCGTCAAACGGCCGGGTCCTTTTGTAGTTCTGTAGTGAGGCTGCCCGATCAGCTTAGATTTACAGTTATTGAGCGATTTGTCTCGAGCCTTTCGTAAACCCGGTTTTGCAGCGGGGGAGCGACGTTTTCGGTCCAATTATGTTCGGGCTCTGGTCTAACAACGAGCCGGGTTCCGTCGCGGCTGAACAGGCGTAGATCGGAATTGAACCTGTACGTGTCGCGCACATTCATTCCAAGGTCACGTACCCAAAGGGTTAGGTTAAAGAGCCAGTTCTTGGAGTCATTTATCTCGTCCTCTGTTGCGAGCATGCCAGGTGTGAAACTGCGGGTCCAAGTAAAAACACGTTCTTGATGTGGTGGCACGATCAAATGCTCGTCGGAGCGAATATTGACCAACTCACCGTTTGCAAGGTCGACTATATCGACACGCGCAGTCTTGGACGACACGTTTTCAATTACAACATTCAAGCGGATGCGGAATCGGATTTCATTGCGTTGGCTTTCTTCAAAATGTTGAACACCAGTAAATGGCTCCCAGTGGTCTGTCCATCGACCGGGTTCATACAACTCCTTTGTCTCAATGAACCAGCCGGGGCGCCGCACTGTAGCAAGGACCTCAGGGATAACCGCGTCTAGCTTCGACTCTTCATATCGCCGGTATGTGGCTTTCGCCTCTTCAACTTGACGAGCCGCCGCCGCTTGGACTGCTTGAGCTTCCTGGCGTGCTATTTCCAGGCTTTCAAGGGAGTGTTCCTCTGCGGCCGCTGCTTGCTTCCGCGTGATTTCCAGGGCTTGCCCAGCTATCTCGACCTGTTTGTCGGAAGCCTCGGCCTGTTGCTTTGTATGTATTGCAGCCCGCCTGGCGTACCAGCCAGCCGCTACAGCCGCTAAGAAAGTCAGGACTGACGTGACGGCTTGAATCCATTCGGGGGTCACGGTTCATCCTTGACAGTGAGATTTGGTATATCTGAGCGGCGGGTGACACCCGTCTTGCTGAAGATTTTGTACAAATGACCCTCGACAGTACGAGGACTAACGCCAAGTTCTTCGGCAATCCTTTCGTTTGACAGTCCTTCCCGAGCCATCGTTGCGACTTTAATTTCCCGCGGCGTGAAAGGGCTGTTAACAGTGCCTGAATATTTATCGACCTCCAGTTGGCCTACCATGCGAATTAGGGCATCACGCTTCGCCGCGGCCTCGTACTGCGAAGACGTAAAAATCGGATCGAGCAAAGCTTTGGGCAGGAGGTGTTGTAAATTGAGGACCGAAGAATAAATCTCCTTGATCATTTCTTCTTGACTTATGGGGGCGGGACTTGGTGTTTTCTCAAGCTTTTTCAATTCCTCGACCTGGGCCGCAAGCTTTGGCCAATAGGTTTCGAATAGGTCCCCAAGATCATCACCATCCAGCGCGTTAGGCAGTTCGGCGTTGAGCGTTAGGAGGAGCTTCCAGACATCCTCCTTTACAAAGCGGAGAGCGTTAAAAAGGCCCAACGGGCCACGCTGAATCGCGCCGCGATTATCAAACCCGATCAGAAGAGGGACAACTTTCCTTTCGGTTCCGTCTTGGATAGCAATGGAAAGTGCGCCTGCCTCAAAGTTGATCCACTCGGCCGACTCGTTGCTGGGCGTAACGCAGATGATGCCGAAACCGGATGTCTGTAGCTCACCCGCAATGCTCTGTGACCATCTCGTGCCAGGCTGGATATCCACGTCGCTCATCCAGGGATCGGTCGCTTGGAGGATTTTCTTCAACCAGCCTTTAAGTAGCAGTGCTACTTGCTTGCTTTCTTCCCCGGACCAACTGATAAAAATCTTCACGCTTCCCCCGTCTTGCCTGCTTTATCCATGCTTGTAATTTTGCCAGCCAAAAACGGGCGGAAAGGGTAAGCCCCGCCCAGAGGATCTCCAGGGCGGGGCTCCCATTCAGAACCTAAAGGTCCTTGTGCCACATCCCGGTAGATGTGTAGTAGGTCTCCGTGTACGGCTGGGTGTTTCCGTTACCGCCCCAGAAGAAACGTTCTTCGCCGTCCCGCGGCTGTTCCTTCCGGTCCGTCACTTCTTGCCCTTGCCCTTCTGGGAGAGGGCGCTTGCAGCGGCAGTCTTTGACGCGGCGCTGGTGCGCCCGTCCCTCAAGACCTTGCTGGCTGCGGTTGCTGCTTTGCTGCTCGTCTGCCTCTTATTAGTGGCCATTTTTGTATCCCTTCCGAGTCCAAGTGAAGGGTGACCGCTGGAGTTGGTCCGGTGTAAGAGGTTGTTACGCCGGACCTAACCCCTGTAGTGTTTGGAACATATCCCTGCAAAAGATATAAACCCACACACATACAAGTCACTACCTTCAGGTCCTCGTCCGGACCCACTGTCCGTACGAGGCCTTTTGGCTGCCCTCTCAGTTTACTGGCAAGTAGATCCGGCAGTTCGGCCGGGAGGCTGGCTGTAGTACACGCGTGTAAGTAACACCTCGTTAATCCACAGGCCACGCCGTGTCACATCCCCCGAATCTCGGCCTTTAGAGCTAGCCTGTCCACATCCTGTGGAGTAGTTACACACAGAAAAAGATTGTTTCGGCATTTCCCATCGTCGGCGTGTCGCGGCCGCGGCATGCCCCGCCTCGAACGAAAAACCCCTCTCTCCTAGGCCCAGGCCACGATGCCGCCGCGTTGGTCCTGGCCGCATTGCGCGGCCTGCCACAGTAGGGACTTTGGATATCTTGCTTCTGCCTTCGTTGTCCCCACTGTGGCATCCTGCATCGACCTCGTGGTCCACTGCAGCCGGCACGCCAACGGCCGCCGCCAAGTAACCGAGATCCTTTCCCTCGGCCGGCGGGTGGAAAACGGCATCATCGAATCCTCCATGGTTTTCGCCATGGAGGACGGCCAGCTGCAGCCGCGGGCCAACTCCATGCCCGCGGCGGAGAAGTTTTCCCGGGCAGGGTACGACGTCGCGGCGCTGCTGGAGCCGCGCTGATGGCGCCTCTGGTAGGGGTGCTTGCGGGCGCCGGGCTCTTCCTGATCTGGTGGTCGTTCTGGGAAAAGCCGGCAGCGCTGAAGCGCCGCCCGCGGGTCAGCCGCCTCGAGGACCTGCTGGCGTCCGCCGGAATCGAAAAGGTCACCGGGACGGGCCTCGTCGCGTCGTGCCTGGGACTGGGCATATTTGTGGCTCTCATCCTCTTTGTCGTCAGCCGGTCATGGCCTATATCCGTCTGCTTCGGACTCTTCGGCGCGTGGTTGCCCGTCAGCATTGTCCGGTGGCGGGCGAACAGGAGAACCGCCGTCCTACGCCAGCTCTGGCCGGACGTGGTGGACCACCTGCGCTCGGCCATCCGCGCCGGGCTTTCACTGCCGGAGGCCCTGATCCAGCTGGGGGAGAAAGGCCCCGAGGAGCTTCGGCATGTTTTCCGGGACTTCGGTGCCGACTACCGCGCGGGCGGGCAATTCGATGCATCGCTTAATAAACTCAAGGACCGACTGGCGGACCCGGTGGCGGACCGGATCGTCGAGGCACTCAGGCTGACCCGTGAAGTTGGCGGTTCGGACCTGGGGAAACTGTTGGGCACCCTTGCGGAATTTCTCCGGGAAAATGCGCGGACACGCAGCGAGCTCGAGGCCCGGCAGTCCTGGACTGTCAACGCCGCCAGGCTCGCGGTTGCCGCTCCCTGGATCGTTATGCTCCTCCTGGCCACCAGGCCTGAAGCCGTGAACGCTTACAACACACCCATGGGAGCCGGCGTCCTCCTTGGCGGGCTCGTGGTGTCGCTGGTCTGCTACTCCATCATGCTCCGCATCGGCGCCCTTCCGCAGGATGAACGGGTGCTGCGATGAACGGGATCTCGGCGGCCGCGATTGTGTGCGGCATCGTCCTCGGGACGGGCCTGTGGCTACTCTTCGTCCGGTTGCCCTTTATGCGGCCGCTCACATTCGTCGAGCGCATCGATCCGCAGCTGAAATCGCAAAACCTTGAATCGCGGTTGCTGAGGGCCAGCGGACAGAACGCCACGCCATTCGGACCGTTGGAACGGATCGCGCGTCCCCTGCTCCACGACGGACTCGCAGCCTTGGGGAAGCTGAACCTCGGGTCCAAGGCGCTGACCCGCAGGCTCGCCCAGGCCGGCATCAACAAATCACCCATAGATTTCCGGGCCGAACAGCTCCTCTGGGCCGCCGCTGGATTCGCCGCCGCCGTGGCCGCGGTGGTGCTGGGCGCGGTAGCCGGCCGGTTCAGTCCATTCCTCGCGGTTGTGGCCGTCCTCGGAAGCGCGCTCGGCGGCTTTCTCTTCCGTGACTTCTGGTTGGGCGTCCAGATCGGCAGGCGGGAATCCCGGATGATGGCGGAGTTTCCCAGCCTTGCCGAGCTCATGGCCCTGGCTGTCGGTGCCGGTGAAAGTGCCACTGGTGCACTGGACCGCGTCTGTCGCAGTGCCAGTGGCGAGCTAGCCAAGGAGTTTTCCAAGATTCTTGCTGAGACCAGAGCGGGAAAACCGCTGGTGGAAGCGCTCCAGGAGTTTTCCGCGCGGACAGATCTGGGGCCGCTCGTCAGATTTGTCGACGGAATCATCGTCGCGGTCGAGCGGGGCACACCCTTGGCAGATGTACTCAGGGCTCAGGCCCAGGACGTCCGGGACACCGCAAAACGGGACCTCATGGAGTCGGCGGGCAAGAAAGAAATTGCCATGATGGTTCCTTTGGTCTTTGGTGTCCTGCCCTTAACAGTGGTTTTCGCAGTGTTCCCCGGCATCGCGGCCATCAGCCTTGGACTCTAGCCATAAGCATCGCCAAGCCGCCACAGCCACTAACCGCCACATGACTTCCACCGCGTCATTTACACAACGAATGGGACCGAAATGAAAAACATGGGAATCTCGGGCAGCCTGCTGCTCCTCGCTTTGCTGGCCGGCCTGTGGGCACGGACCAGTGAAACTGTGTCAGGCCGGAGGTACGCAGCGACAGATCCCGACGTGCCGGCCCACGACCACCCGGAACGTGGCGACGTCCCCGGTTGGGTGATGATCACCTTAATGTCCGCAGTCTTGGTGGCGGCGTTGCTGGCTCTCGCCGGCCCAGCCCTCGAAACAATGTTTAACCAGGCCATGGACAAGGTCGGAAAGTAAGTCATGCTGGGCGCCAGCCAGTGCATGCCCAGCCGGGAACCGTGCCGGTCCCGGATCGGCGCTGAGCCGGGCTGGCGCCGCGATGAATGCGGTTCTGCCGTCGTGGACTTCGTCCTCGTGGGCGGCCTGCTCACCATGTTTTTTCTGGCGATAATCCAGCTGACCCTTGTCCTGCACGTCCGCAACACACTGATCGACGCGGCAGCCTCAGGGGCACGTTATGGAACGCTCGCAGACCGGGGAGCGTCAGATGCCCAGGAACGGGCGGCGACGCTCATCGAGACTTCCCTGAACGCTGAGTTCGCGCAGGACATCACAACTGCCGAAGTGATGTTCCAGGGCCTGCGGACCCTCGAAGTGACCATCAAGGCTCCCATGCCCGTCATCGGGCTTATCGGCCCCCGGGACCTGCTGGAAGTGAAAGGCCATGCCGCAATCCAGCCCTAACACCATCCGGGCCCGACTGGATATCAGGGCCCGCCTCAAGAACAGGTTCAGCGAGGCGCTCCGCAACGAGCACAGGGAAGAGGGGAGTGCGGTGGTCGAATTCACCTTCCTCGCGCTGCTCCTGATGGTCCCATTGGTCTACTTCATCATCACCGTGGGCCAGATCCAGGGTGGGTCCTTCGCCGTGGTCGGCGCCGCCGACCAGGCCGCGAAGGTGTTCGTCGCCCAACCGGATGCAGAGTCTGCCCAGGCTGCCGCCGAACAGGCAGCCCTCATCGCACTCGCGGACTTCGGCCACGATGCCGAGCAGGCACGCGTATCCACCCGCTGCGACCCTGCCGACTGCCAGGCTGCGGGCACGGCCATCACCGTCACGGTCAACCTCACTGTGCCGCTGCCCTTCGTGCCATTCAACGAGGACTTCAGGCTCAAGGCCAGCGAAGTTGAAGCCTCGGCCACCCAACTGGTGGGCAGGTTCCGGTGACCCAAAGGTGACGCACAAAGCGATCCCCGAAGCCACGCCCAGCGATCCAGGTGAGGACGGCCAGATGATCGTCATGATCATCGGCTACGTCGCGCTGGCCCTCCTGGTGGTCACGGTGGTCATCGGCATCTCCAGTGTCTACCTCGAACACAAGCGGCTGTTGTCCCTGGCCGACGGCGCCTCGCTGGCCGCCGCCGACAGCTACACCTTGGGCGAGGTCGGGGGAGAGGGCGGGAGCCCCTCAGCCGTACTGGGCCCTGGACGCGTCCGCAGCGTCGCGGCCGACTTTATCGCCCGGAGCCCGTCGTCGGCCCGGTTCGACGGGTTAGCCGTTTCAGCGGCGACGGGCAGCCCTGACGGGTCCACCGCCGTCGTGGTTCTCAGCGCTATTGTCCACCCGCCGATGGTGAACTTCCTGGTGCCTGATGGCATCAGAATTGAAGCGGCCTCCACGGCCCGTTCCCGGCTCACGCGCTGACCGGAAGCGGAGAAGCCAGGAGAAGTCCGGCACTCCGGCCGGATAGCGTAGGCTTAAACAACCATGGCCAATATTGATTTTTCCGCAGAAATCCGCGCTCTTCGCGCCACCTACACCTCCATCGAGCGAGTCAGCGATGTTGAGGCTCTGAAGGAAGACATCGCCGAACTGAGCGAACGCGCCGGCGAGCCGGACCTGTGGGATGACCCCGCCGCGGCGCAGAAGATCACCTCCCGCCTGTCGCACCGCCAGTCCGAGCTGGAGCGGCTGAACAGGCTGGTATCGCGGATCGATGACCTGGAAGTGCTGGTGGAGCTTGGCCAGGACGAGGATGACGCCGATTCCATGGGCGAAGCTGCAACCGAGCTGGAGTCCATCAGGAAATCCCTGAAGGAACTCGAAGTAGTGACGCTGCTTTCCGGAGAGTACGACGAACGTGAAGCCGTGGTGTCCATCAGGGCGGGGGCCGGCGGCGTTGACGCCGCAGACTTCGCCGAAATGCTCATGCGTATGTACCTTCGCTGGGCCGAACGCCACGGGTACCCCACCACCGTCATGGACACCTCCTACGCCGAAGAGGCGGGACTGAAGTCCGCAACGTTCGAAGTCAAGGCGCCGTATGCGTTCGGCACGCTCAGCGTCGAAGCCGGAACCCACCGCCTGGTGCGGATCAGCCCGTTCGATAACCAGGGCCGCCGCCAGACGTCCTTCGCCGCCGTCGAGGTCATTCCGCTCATCGAGTCAACGGACTCCATCGACATCCCGGACAACGAGATCCGTGTGGACGTGTTCAGGTCCTCCGGTCCCGGCGGGCAGTCGGTCAACACCACCGACTCCGCCGTCCGGCTGACTCACATCCCCACCGGCACCGTGGTGTCGATGCAGAACGAAAAGTCGCAGCTCCAGAACCGGGCAGCAGCCCTGCGTGTTTTGCAGTCTCGGCTGCTTCTCCTGAAGAAGGAGCAGGAGGACGCTGAAAAGAAGGCGTTCGCCGGCGATGTCAAGGCATCCTGGGGCGATCAGATGCGCTCCTACGTCCTGAACCCGTACCAGATGGTCAAGGACCTCAGGACCGAACACGAGGTAGGCAACACCTCCGCCGTGTTCGACGGCGAAATTGACGACTTCATCGACGCCGGGATCCGCTGGCGCACCGACAACCGGAACGCCGAAAAGTCGTAGCTGCTGTGCCTGCCCGGTAGGCCTGATCGCGCGACACACCCCCGAAGCCCCCGAAATCCGGCCAAAAGCCTGCGTATAGTCGAGGAGCCGGAGCTCTACTTCCCCCAAACGAATGCCCGTGCGCCGGCTGCAGATCTGGGCTGTATCAGCCCTGCCCTGCAGGGTACTTAGGGCCATGATCCGATTCGAAAATGTCACCAAGGTCTACGACCACACGGCCCGGCCTGCGCTGGACGATGTCAGCCTTGAGATTGACCGTGGTGAATTTGCCTTCCTCGTCGGCGCTTCCGGATCCGGAAAGTCCACCTTCCTGCGGCTGGTGCTGAAGGAAGACCGGGCCTCTTCGGGTGCCGTGTACGTCGCCGGGCAAAACGTCGCGAAGATCTCCAGCTGGCGCGTGCCCAGGCTCCGCCGCGGCATCGGCGTGGTCTTCCAGGACTTCCGGCTCCTTCCGCAGAAGAGCGTGTTCGCCAACGTAGCCTTCGCGATGCAGGTCATTGGCAAGAGCCGCAGCGTCATCCGCGACACCGTCCCCGAAGTCCTGAAGACCGTGGGCCTGGAAGGCAAGGAAAACCGCCTTCCGCACGAGCTTTCCGGCGGCGAGCAGCAGCGTGTGGCCATCGCCCGTGCGGTAGTCAACCGCCCCGGCATCCTCCTCGCCGACGAACCCACCGGCAACCTGGACCCCACCACCTCCATGGGCATCATGGGCGTGCTGGACAAGATCAACCAGAACGGCACCACGGTGGTCATGGCCACGCACGACGACGACATCGTCAACGAGATGCGCAAACGCGTTGTAGAGCTCAGGAATGGCATCGTCATCCGCGACGAGGCCAAAGCTTTGTACACCTCCATGATCCCCGTGGTGGGCCAGTCCCGCCGGCTCAAGGACGCCAGCGGCCGGGACGAATCCCAGCCGCCCGTATCAGCGGAACGCAATCCGGGCGCAGGGGAGGAGCAGCGATGAGGCTCGCCTTTGTCCTCGGCGAAATCGGTAGCGGACTGCGCCGCAACGTTTCCATGGTGGTCTCGGTCATCCTGGTCACCTTTGTCTCACTGACATTCGTGGGTGCCGCAGGCATGCTGCAGCTCCAGATCAACCAGATGAAGGGCTACTGGTACGACAAAGTCCAGGTGGCCATCTTCCTCTGCAGTGACGGTTCGACGGCGGCCGGTTGCGCCACCGGGCCGGTCACGCCGGAGCAGCAGGACAACCTGCAGACCCTGCTCGAATCACCCGCCGTGGCCCAATACGTCAACGATTTCCAGTTCGAGTCCAAGGAAGAGGCCTACAAGCACTTCAAGGACCAGTTCTCGAATTCTCCGATCGTGGATTCCGTCACGCCGGACCAGCTCCCTTCATCGTTCCGCATCAACATGAAGGATCCGGAAAAATACCAGATCATCAGCGAGACGTTCTCCTCGCAGCCGGGCGTCGAAACGGTCATTGACCAGCGCCAGCTGCTGGAGCGCCTCTTCTCGGCCATGAATGCCGCCTCCCTGGTTGCCGTCAGCATCGCCGGCGTGATGATTGTCTGTGCCATCCTCCTGATCGCCACCACCATCCGGCTCTCGGCCTTCAGCCGCCGCCGCGAGACCGGGATCATGCGCCTGGTGGGTGCGTCCAAGCTTGTCATCCAGCTGCCGTTCATCCTCGAAGGCGTGATTGCGGCGGTCATCGGCGCCGCCCTGGCATCCGGCACACTGTGGGCGGTGGCGCACTTCTTCCTGGGCGAGTACTTGTCCAAGCAGTATCCGGATACGGCGTTTATCTCGCCGGGCCAGACGCTCATTCTTGCGCCCGCCTTGCTGATCCTTGGCGGATCTTTGGCAGGAATTTCGTCGCTCTTGACCTTACGCAGATATTTGAAGGTCTAGGCTGTGCAAACCGAACAAGGAATCCTGATGACCGAATTGCACCGAACTGCGCCCCGGCACCGAGCCGAACGCCGGCGACCTGCGGGCCGCCGCGCCGGCCTGATCAGCGGCGTCCTGGCCCTGCTCCTCGCCGCCAGCATGGGTGCGTCAGCCCCGGTGGCGCACGCCGATGAGCTCGATGACAAGCGTGCCGCCCTCGAAGCTGAGGCGGCCCGGGTTCAGCAGTCCCTGGAATTCGTGGACTCACGCATCGCGAAGGCCGCCGGCGACCTGGTGATCTATCAGGGCCAGCTGCCCGGCGCCCAGCAGGCACTGCTGGAGGCCCAAGGGCGCGTGGCCAGTGCGGTCAAGGAAGTCGAAGCGCTGACGGCGCGCGTTGACCTTGCTCAGCAGAACAAAGCCAAAATCACCCAGCAGCTTGAGGCTGACAAGCAGAAGATCGCGGACACCAAGAAGCTGATCGGCCAGATCGCCACCCAGGCCTACAAGTCCGGCGGCGTCCCGTCGAACCTGACCCTGTTCTTCGGGGCAAACAACGGCGGCAGCCTGACCGACACCATGGACCTCGCGGACCAGGCCATGCGCAGCCAGAACGCCGCCATGGACAAGCTGTCGCAGCAAAGCGCCACCAATGTGAACTCCCAGGCCCGGCTCGAAGCCGTCGAGGCAGAGATCAGGGACCTTAAGGCCAAGGCAGATGCCGCGTTGGAGCGGGAGAAGGCTGCCCGTGACGAGGCGGCTGCCAAGAAGGCGCAGGTTGACCAGCTGATCGCCGACACCGTGCGCCTTGATGCTGAACTTCAGGCGGCGAAACCGGGTATCCAGTCCCAAATGGCCGCTGTTGCCGCAAGCCAGAACTCCATTGCCAACGAAATCGCCGAACGTGACCGCCGGCTCCGCGAGGCTTGGGAGGCCGAACAGCGCCGGCTCGCGGAGGTTGCCGCTGCCGCCGCCCGGGCGCAGGGCCAGGCCGAGCAGCCGTACGCCCCGGTGACCGGATCGCCGTCGGCCTTTGGCCTGCGGCACCCGTTCTCCGGTGACGTTCCGATCACCTCCGGCTTCGGCTGGCGCTCAACCCCGCCGGGAACCATTGACTTCTACGGCACCGGCGGATACCTCCACACCGGCATCGACTTCGGCGCCGCCTGCGGCACCCCCGTCTATGCTGCGGCGGCCGGCGAGGTGTTCTCCTCAGGCTGGAGTTCCGCCGACGGCGGCGGCTGGCGGGTGAAGCTGTCCCACGGTGTGGTGCAGGGCAACTCCCTGACCACGATCGTCTACCACAACAGCAGCGTCGTGGTCTCCAATGGCCAGCAGGTTTCCCAGGGGCAGCTCATCGCCTACTCGGGCAACACCGGCAACTCCACCGGATGCCATGCGCACTTTGAAACCTGGCTCAACGGGGCTGCCGTTGACCCGATGCGGCTGCTGTAACGCCTGTCCGCGCCTGCCGTACACTGGTATGACTCCGCGCCGGAACGGCCGGAGCCAACCAGGATCCACGAACTGAGGAGTTCCACCGTGCCCAAAGAAAGTGGCCGTAAAGTTGTGGCCACCAACCGCAAGGCCCGGCATGACTACCACGTGCTGGATACCTACGAGGCCGGCATCGCCCTGATGGGGACCGAAGTCAAGTCCCTGCGCGAAGGCCACGCCTCCATGGTGGACGGCTTCTGCACGTTCTACAACGACGAGCTGTGGATGGAGGGCATCCATATCCCGGAGTACAACCAGGGGAGCTGGACCAACCACTCCGCACGCCGGCGTCGGAAGCTGTTGCTGCACCGTGAGGAGCTCAACAAGATCTCCGTGAAGATCCGGGAGTCCGGCTTCACAGTGGTGCCGCTGCAGCTGTACTTCCTCGATGGCCGGGCCAAGGTGGAGATCGGTGTCGCACGCGGTAAGCGGGAGTACGACAAGCGCCAGACCCTGCGTGAGCAGCAGGACAACCGCGAAGCCCTTCGCGAGGTCCGGGAACGCAACCGCCGGTAGGAATGATTTCCGCCGGGCATGCGTTATGATAGATAGTCCGGCAGGGATTTGTGCGTGCACAGCCCGGCCGGTTTGAAAACAAAATACGGGGATGATCGGTTTCGACGATGTTAGTCGCGACAGGTGAAGCGGGCCGAGGATGCAGAATTATCTCGTAAACGCTGTCTGCAAACCAATAAGTGCCAAATCAAACCGCACTGACTTCGCTCTCGCTGCCTAAGCAGTAAGACAGTCCGTCAGCCCGAGGTTGCTATTGCCCCGGATCCTGGCGTCATTTAGATAGCCACTGCTGCTTGCCTCCGTCATCGGGGCAAACGGGACTCTTAGATGACTGGGCCCGGATCAGCCACCTGTTTGCAGGAGGGCTGGGGCCGAGAAAGTCCGACGCAAACTGCGCCCGGAGAAGCCCTGTTAACACAACATCGGACGGGGGTTCAATTCCCCCCATCTCCACATTTTGAATGTCGCAAGACATTGCCAGAAGGCCCGGACCCCGCGTCCGGGTCTTCTGGCATTTAAGCGCCGTGTTGAGTGCCCTGTTCACCCACGGCGTAGCCGTTCCGGGACTACAGGGCGCCACCGCGTGGTTGTCCCCAGTAAGCTCCGGCGCAGCAGCAGGTCTGGAAGCCGGGGGCAGCAACGCCAGCGAGGAGGTGTGCCATGGAACAGGCGCGGGAACCCAATGCAGCGGCCGACGACGGTCCGCTGGACTCGTATTCGGAGACCGTAATGCGCGTGGCTGAGACGGTCACCCCGCATGTTGCGGCCATTGAAATGACCGGCAACCGCCGTAACGGCCGGTTCCGCATGGGGGCAGGCTCGGCGGTGCTCTTCACTGAAGACGGCTACCTGCTCACCAATTCGCATGTGGTGGCCGGCACCCATCAAGGCCATGCCGCCTTTGCTGACGGCAGCCGGACCGATCTTGAACTGGTGGGGGCGGATCCTTTGTCCGACCTCGCGGTGGTCCACGGCAGGGCACCGAAAGTGGCCCCGGCGCAGTTCGGCGATGCCGAGACGTTGCGGGTGGGCCAGCTGGTCATTGCGGTGGGAAACCCGCTGGGCCTGGCCGGATCAGTTACAGCGGGTGTGGTCAGCGGCCTGGGCCGTGCCATTCCGGTGTGGTCCAGTGGCAACCGGCGCGTGATCGAGGACGTCATCCAGACCGACGCGGCACTCAATGCCGGCAGTTCCGGCGGAGCACTGGCCGATACGCACGGCCGCATCGTGGGAATCAACACCGCAGTGGCCGGAGCCGGGCTGGGCCTGGCCGTGCCCATCAACACCACCACGCGGCGCATCATCTCAGCGCTGCTGAAGGACGGCCGTGTCAGGCGGGCTTATCTCGGCGTGGTCAGCACACCTTTCCGGCTCAATGCCAGCGCGGTGATCAGGACGGGACAGCGGGACGGGCTGCGCGTGGTGGAGGTTCTGGCCGGTTCGCCTGCAGACCGCGGGGGCCTGCGGGCGGGTGACGTCATCCTGACAGCCGGAAGCCGCCCCGTCAGCAACGCCGAGAGCCTGCAGAAGCTGCTGTTCGCCGATGCGATCGGCAAGCCGCTGCCGATCCGAGCGCTGAGGGACGGCCAGGAAGTGGACATTGTGGCAGTGCCCGAAGAGATGGCCGGGAACGGGTAAACCGCTACCGGCGCTTCTTCAGGTGCGCTACCGGGTCCTGCGGGCCTTCAACCGGGCTCTTGGCCTTCTTTTCCGCGCGTTTTTCCTTGATGGTTTTGACCGGCTTCTTGTGCAGCTGCTGGTGTGGTGACTTGTCCGGCATGGCATGCTCCTTACGACGTGGGACGGGCTGCGTCCCACTTCGTAAAATACGCCTGTTCAGCCCCGAATGTAATGCCCCGAATCAGTCCGGAACTGCAACGTCCGCGATGCCCACGAAACGGGTACCGACGCCGTCGAACTCGCTCCTGATGAGGCCCGGCCGCAGCGGCGGCACCTCGTCCGGGGCATGGTGCTCGCACACCACATACGTGAATTCCGGCCACCATTTTTTGGGCCGGGCCGCTTCCTCGTAGCCGCAGACGGCACATTCCAGGTGCACCCAGACCGGACGCTTGCCGGTCCGGTTGGCCCGCGACTGGATCAGCCATGCCGGTGGGTTGTCCAGGATTTCGCCCAGCTCCGCCTCGGTCAGTCGTTTCGGGATGCCATGGCGCTGGGCCATTTCCATCGGTACATCAAGGGCAATTGCCGCGTCGCGTCTGCTAATCATCAGAGTCAACGATACGGGACCGGGACAAACCTGTTTGAGTCCCTTACGACGCCAGTGCGATGCCCACAGCCGCCGCGGCAAATCCGGCGGCCAGGTTGGCGCCGACGTTCAGGGCGGCGGCACCGAACCGCGACTCGCTCAGGAGCCGCACCGTGGCGGTGGTCCAGGAGCTGAACGTGGTGAGCCCGCCCGCCAGGCCGGTGGCGACAGCGGTCTGCCACTCGGGGGCAAGGCCGAGCCGTCCGGTCATGCCGATGGACAGTCCGATGATCAGGCACCCGGTGACGTTGACGGTGAGCGTGGCCCACGGCCAGTGCCGCGGCCTGCCGCTCGGGCTGACGGCCGTGCGGAGCCCCTCGCGGTGGGCGAACCAGCTGTCGACGGCGAAGCGCAGCAGGGCGCCCGCCATGCCGAACACTCCCACCAGGACAGCGCCCATCACGGCGCTGTCCCCGCCCGGTCACCCTGCAGCCGGTCGGTGAGCAGCCGTCCGGTCCGCCAGCCACCGGCCGCGCCGCCCAGTCCCAGCAGCAGGGACAGCCCCAGGTACGCAATCCACACGGGATGTTCGCCGGCCCTGGACAGCTGGTCACTCGAGAAAACGACTGCTGAGAACGTGGTGAACGAGCCCAGGAATCCGGGCCCCAGGCCGGCGCGGAGCCAGAATGCCGTCTGCGGCCGGGCCATCCAGACCGTAGTGAGGGCAGCCAGCACAAAACTTCCGGTGACGTTGATTCCCAGGGTGGTCCAGGGCATTGCCCCCACGGTTTCCGGAAAGGCGAGTCCCAACCCGTACCGGAGTTCCGTTCCGGCCAGGCCGCCTGCCGCCACGGCCAGCCATGCCCGCCAGTGCGGAACGCGGGCGTTCGTCATTCAGCGGTCGCTGAGGGTGCAGCCGGTGTGGGGGTGGTCGCTGTGGACCCAGAGCGCCGCGGTGACTTCATCCGCGAGATCGTAGTCCCGCTTCCTGCCGGCGTTGCTGATCCGCACCACCAGCGCTCCGCCAAACGGCTTACGGCCCACTACCTCCACCTCGTCGTCGAGGTCAATTTCCTCGGCCGAAAGATACCGCAGCAGATCAGGGTTCTCGTCGCTGATGCGGGTGATCCGGCCGGTATGTCCGGGATCGAGTTCGCCGAGCAGATGCGCTGCTGGCAGCAGCACCGTGCCGTCCGCGGAGGGGATCGGGTCACCGTGCGGGTCGCGTTGCGGGTTGCCCAGCTTTGCCGACATGCGCTCAATAAACGTGTCCGACACCGCGTGCTCCAGCAGTTCGGCTTCGTCGTGGACTTCGTCCCAGCTGTAACCGAGCTCCTGCACCAGGTAGGTCTCAATGAGCCGGTGCCGGCGCACCATGGACAATGCCAGCCGGACCCCGGAGTCTGTCAGGGTGATGGCGCTGTATGGCTTGTGGTCCACGAGGCCCTGGTCCTTAAGCTTGCGGACCATCTCCGAGACCGAGGAATTGGCCACCCCCAGGCGCTGCGCGAGCTGGGAGGACGTGATGGGTTTGTCCTGCCACTCCGTGAAGCCGTAGATGACCTTGACGTAGTCCTCGATCGAGGAGGAGGGCGCGCTGGTCTTCACGTTTCCAAGCCTACCCGGTGGTCAGCGCCCGTCACGCCTTCGTGGCCCGCCACGTCAACGTCAGGTACGGCAGGCTGATCTCCTCTTCGGCGGCGTGCCCCAGGTGTTTGTGCAGGTACCAATCGAGGTTGGCGAGGACCTTGCCGCGCGTGGCTTCGCCGGCGCGCAGGTAGTAGCTGCGGGACTTCGTCAGTTCCATGATGTCCGCCGTGCTGAGGCTGTCCTCCCACCGCGTCACATGGCTCTCGAGGCCTTCAAACTCCGGCCCCACCACCGGGCGGAACCCGGGCTTGTAGACGTCGCCCGCGTGCATGATGCGGGACAACCGGTGCACCCACGGAACGGACGTGTCCAGCTGGTTCCAGATCAGCCCCAGCGTTCCGCCGGGCCGCAGGATCCGCGCCAGTTCGGTGCTCGCCGGCAGCGGATCGCACCAGTGCCAGGCCTGCGCCACGCTTACGACGTCGAACGAGGAGTCAGCGAGTCCCGTCGCCTCTGCCGTCCCCTGCGTCGCGTCCGCCGCCGCGTGCTGGGCCCGCAGCTGTTCGAGCATGTCCGGCGACGGATCCACGGCGGAAACCGCCAGGCTGCGTTCCAGCAGAAGAGCGGTGAACTTGCCGGTTCCGGCCCCCACGTCCACGGCGTCCGCGGCCCCGGCAGGGATCAGCCAGTCCGCTGAGTCGGCAGGGTAGCCAGGGCGTACGCGCTGGTAGTGTTCGCCGCCGTCCTGGAAACTCTGTCCGAGCTCCAGGCGGCGTCCGTGCTCAAGTCTGGGGCCACCCCGTGCCACGTGCGGCCTCCTTCAACTGTGCCCATCGGTATCCTTCGAATTTACCGCATGGGCCGCAGCCCCTGGATCAGGCGGCGGTCACGTGGCAGCCAGGTCAGGAACCAGGGGAGGAAAGCGTCAGTCAGTCGTCAAGGCACGGAGCCGCGCCGGCGGTGCCCGGGGTGTTGGGAGCCCAGTGAGGGTACGTGCGGGTGTCGTTGGCCGGAACCCAGCGTCCCGCGTCCACCACGTAGTCCCAGCCCAGGCCGGTCCGGCGGAGTTGCTCCAGGCCGGCAAGGAGCCGCTGGGCATCCTCCAGCCGTGAGCCCACGCCGAAGCTGGCCCGCAGGGAACCGGAGGGAATGCCGAGGCGCTTGAGCAGCGGGTGCGCGCAGAAGCGGCCGTCCCGGAGGCCAACGCCATGCTCGGCCGACAGGTACGCGGCCACAAGCCCGGCGTCGTACCCTGCCACGGAGAAGTTCACCACGCCGATGGTGCCCGTTTCGGCGTCCGTGTCCGAGAAGATCTGGTGCACGGTGACGCCGTCGATCCTCCCGAGCCCTTCCACCAGGAATGACCTGATGGCCGCCTCGTGGGCGTGCCAGCGGGCGTGGTCCAGGGACGCGATGACCTGGGTGGCGCGGGCCAGCGTGGCCGCGCCGAGGACGTTGGGGGAGCCGCCCTCGTGCCGGGCCGGACCGGTGGCCCAGCTGACGCCGTCGAGCCTTGCCTCGCGGACGGCGCCGCCGCCGGCCAGGTGGGGCGTGCCGGCGTCGAGCCAGTCGGTGCGGCCCACCAGGACGCCGGAGCCGAAGGGCGCGTAGAGCTTGTGCCCGGAGAAGGCGAGGTAGTCGACGTCGTCTGTGCTGATATTGATGCGCCGGTGCGGCGCCAGCTGCGCGGCGTCCACCACGATCCGCGCCCCGTACTCATGGGCGAGGGCGGCCAGGGCCCTGATCGGGAGGATCTCGCCGGTGACGTTGGAGGCGCCCGTGACCGCGAGGAGGCTGACGTTGCCCTGCTCAAGTTCGGCGCGGAGGACCTCGAGGGTCCCCACGATGGTGTCCGCGGCGACGACGCTGCGGTGCGGGACTCCCTGCCACGGCAGGAGGTTGGCGTGGTGTTCGATGTCCAGGTAGAGGACATCGCCATTAGGCCGCCCGTCCGTCGCCGGCAGGCAACCCGCCAGCAGGTTCAGCGAGTCGGTGGTGTTCCGGGTGAAGATGACTGAGTCGTCCGGGCGTCCGCCCACAAAGTCGCGCACGATGTCCCGGGCGTTCTCATAGACGGAGGTGCTGATCTGCGATGCGTAGCCGGCGCCGCGATGGACGCTGGCGTAGAACGGCAGGATCTCGTTGAGGTAGGCCGACACCACGGAGAGGGCGGGAGCGGACGCGCCGTAGTCCAGGTTTGCGTACCGGATGTGGCCGCCCTGGATCAGCGGTGCCTGGATTTCCGCGCCGGTGACGGCAGAGAGGGGGCGGCCGGCAACGGCGGCGGCATCGTTGAACACCGCAGCGGCCTTGGCGGCGGCAGTGTTGCTGGGAGAAACAGTGTTGGGGGAGACGGTGGCAGTTGTCACGGAGACCTCACTCTAAAAGGACTCCCGGTAACGGGAATCCGCGCTTGCCGTGTCCATTCCGGACCGGCCTGGTCGTCACCCGGGGCACCCCACCGCGAATGGAGGGTTGCCGGCCAGCAAACCGGGGTTTAGCGCTGGCACTCGTGACCTGTTAAGAAGCGTAGAACATCCGCCGCTGCAGAAAGGAAGCTCGGCCCAATGTTAAGGACTTTGTTACGCGCGTTTGAGGAACAGCCTCATTTGTCGAAGATACGACGGCGGACGCCCCCTTGAGGAGGCGTCCGCCGTCGATAGTTCGAAGAAAGCGCCTAGAGGAGATCGTCCAGATCCGGGTTCAGCCGCTTGAGCACCTCTGAGTGCAGGATGGAGTTCGTGGCCAGGGCGTTGCCGCCGAAGGGCCCGTCCTGTCCCTCCAAGGAGGTGAAACGGCCGCCGGCTTCCACCACGATGGGCACCAGGGCAGCCATGTCGTACAGGTTCAGTTCGGGCTCGCAGGCAATGTCCACGGAACCTTCGGCCACCATGCAGTAGGACCAGAAATCGCCGTAGGCGCGCGTGCGCCACACGTCCTCGGTCAGGCCCAGGAACTCGTCCAGGTTGCCGCGTTCCTTCCAGCCGCCCAGGCTGGAGTAGGACAGGGAGGCATCCGAAAGTTTGGAGACGTCCGAGACGCGGAGCCGCGTTGCGGCGGCGAGGGACTTGCCCATGTACGCGCCGGAACCCTTGGCGGCCCACCAGCGTTTGCCCAGCGCGGGCGCGCTGACCACTCCCACCACGGGTTCGCCTTCGTCCACGAGGGCGATCAGGGTGGCCCAAACCGGGACGCCGCGGACAAAGTTCTTGGTGCCGTCGATGGGATCAATGATCCAGCGTCGGGAGCCATGGCCCGAACTGCCGAATTCCTCGCCCAGCACGGCGTCGCGCGGACGCGAGCGGGACAGCTGGCCGCGGATGGCTTCCTCCGCGGACTTGTCCGCGTCCGTTACCGGCGTCAGGTCCGGCTTGGTCTCGATGCGGAGGTCCAGTGCCTTGAAGCGGCTCATGGTCTGGTCATCCACGGAATCTGCCAGCACATGGGCAAGGCGCAAGTCATCGTTGTAGCTCGAAGCGGGTTGGATCATGGTTCCAAACTACCGTCTCAGGGCCGCAGTGTTGGGGACATCGGCGTTCCGTCTAGCCGATGCTGCCTAGTTCCTTGGTTTCCTGGCCCACCAGGCGGGGATCCGTGCCCAGCAGCCGCCGCAGGGACGCGAGCCGGGCCGGGCCGGTGGGGCCCGCGTGGCCGGCGGACACCCAGGCATCCACGCCGCAGTTGACGGCCGCGGTGTTGTGCTTGCAGCCACGCTCGCAGGCATCCGTACCCGGCTCCAGGTCCGGGAAGGACCGCAGGATCCGGTCCGGGTCCACGTGGGCCAGGCCGAACGAACGGATGCCAGGGGTGTCGATGATCCAGCTTCCGGCGGGAGCCCCGGTCAGCTTCAGGGCTAGGGCCGACGACGACGTGTGGCGGCCGCGGCCGGTCACCGCGTTTACACCCCCGGTGGCCCGTTCGGCCCCGGTGAGCGCATTGACCATGGTTGACTTGCCCACGCCGGAATGACCCAGCATCACGGAGACCTTGCCCTCGAGGTACGCGCGGAGCTGCGAAACAGCGTCACTGTCCAGGCGGGCCGAGAGGCCGTCGTCGGAGCGGGCATCGATACCTGAGGCTTCGGAGTCCGACGTGCGGCTGATGATCACCGGGAAGTCCAGGTGCTCGTAGTTGGACAGCAGTTCCGCCGGATCCTTGACGTCCGCCTTGGTGACGAGCAGCAGCGGCTCAATGCCGGCGTCGTAAGCGGCCACCAGGGCGCGGTCGATGAAGCCTGTGCGCGGCTCCGGGTTTGCGGCGGCCACCACCACCACCAGCTGATCTGCGTTGGCCACCACCGCACGCTCGATCGGATCAGTGTCATCGGCGCTGCGGCGCAGCAGGGTCCTGCGGTCCTGGATCCGGACGAGGCGGGCCAGCGTGTCGGGTTCCCCGGAGACATCTCCAACGAGGGAAACGAAGTCGCCGGCAACCACGGGGGAGCGGCGGAGTTCGCGGGCCCTGGCTGCGATGATGATCCGCTCGTCGCCCGAGTCTTCGCCGACGACGGCGGTGTACCGGCCGCGGTCCACGGTGATGATGCGGCCCGTGACGGCGTCGTCGTGGCTAGGGCGGTCCTTCGTGCGCGGCCGGGAGCCCTTTTTGCTGGGCCGGATCCGGACGTCGGACTCGTCCCAGGAATCAGTGCTGCGTGCCACCAGCGGGACCTTCCACGCGCTTGTCGGCAGCAGCGCCCTGGGCCAGCATGTCGGCCCACATCTGCGGGAATTCCGGCATGGTCTTGGCAGTCGTAGCGATGTCCTGGACTTCGATGCCCGGCACCGCGAGGCCGAGGATGGCACCGGCGGTGGCCATCCTGTGGTCCGCGTAGCTGTGGACGACGCCGGCGTGCAGCTTTGCCGGGCGGATCACCAGGCCGTCGCTGGTCTCCTCCGCGTCGCCGCCGAGGCGGTTGATTTCGGTGACCAGCGCGGCCAACCGGTCCGTCTCGTGGCCGCGAAGGTGCGCGATGCCGGTCAGCCGTGAAGGTCCGCTGGCCAGGGCGCAGAGGGCCGCCACGGTGGGGGCGAGTTCGCTGGTTTCGTCAAAATGCGCACCCTTGATCTCTGGCCCGCCCGTGACGGTCAGGACGCCGTCAGCCAGGCTGACGTCCGCGCCCATGTCCGCCAGGATGCTGCGCCAGAGGTCTCCCACCTGGGTGGTGCCGGCGGGCCAGTCCGGGATCCGGACGGTGCCGCCGGAGGCCAGCGCGGCGGCCAGGAACGGGCCGGCGTTGGAGAGGTCCTGCTCAATGCGCTGGTCAAAGGCGCGGATGGGGCCCGGTGGCACTACCCAGTGGTTGGGCACGGAATCGTCAACTGATACACCGACGCCGCGGAGTACGGCAACGGTCATGTTGATGTGGTCCAGGCTCGGCACCGGTTTGCCCACGTGTTCAAGGTGGAGTCCGTCGGTAAACCTGGCGCCGACCAGCAGGAGGGCCGAGACGAACTGTGACGACGCACTGGCATCGATCACCAGGTGGCCGCCCCGGACTTCCCCGGTGCCTTCCACCGTGAACGGCAGCGACGAGGGGGTCCCGCCGTCGTCCGCGGTCAGGGCCACCCCGAGAGCTTTCAGGGCCTCGATGATGGTGCCCATGGGACGCTTCCGGGCGTGGGGGTCGCCGTCGAACACGCTCACGCCGTTGCGCAACGCCGCAAGCGGCGGAACAAACCGCATCACTGTTCCGGCGAGGCCGCAGTCAATGTGCGTCCGTGACGACGGCGCCTCCTGGCTCAGGGGCAGGACCTCAAGGTCCGGCCCGAACGCGCCGTCGCCGGGCACCTCCGTGATGGTGGCTCCCAACTGGCGGAGGGCGTCGATCATCAATGCAGAGTCCCGGGAATGCAGGGGGGCGCGGAGGCGGGACGGCCCGTCAGCCAGCGCGGCCAGGACCAGGAACCGGTTGGTCAGGGATTTTGAACCCGGCACCGTGACGGTGGCGTTGATGGGCCTGCTGGCGAAGGGGGCCGGCCAGTGCGGAACGGTGCCGGTGGAGCTGTGAGAGTCGGTGGCTGCGGGCGGGGTGGAACCGGTCATCCGTCCTTACGCCCCCGTTGCGTGTTCGACGGCGCGGCGCACGGCCTTGTCTGCCTTGTGAAGCTTTTGGCCGGTGGTCTTGCGGGCGCCGGCGGCGCTCTTCCGGGCGTCCGCGGCGAGGTGCTCGGCGCGCCAGGCCAGGCCCGGCTTGCCGGCGGTGTCCACCGAGGCCAGCAGGGCGCCGCCGCTGAGGGAAATGTTCTTGAGCAGCTGGTTCCGGCGGGCTTCTCGGCCTTCCTTGGTGCTGATGTCCGCGCTGCGCCATTCCACAAAGGTGTTCAGGAGCGAGATGACAGTTAGCAGTGTTGCCGAGAGGCGGCTGAACTTGCCCAGGCCGAACAGCACGCCGGCACCCACCTGCGTTCCGCCGATCACCCGGGCCAGCATCTTTTCGTCGGCCTGGAACGGCAACGACGCGGCTGCCTTCTGCAGGAGCGGCGAAAGCTGGGTGGCGGTGTCATCGGCGTTCTTCAGCTTGTCCAGTCCGGCGACTACGAAACTGGAAGCCAGCATGGGGCGGGCGAGAGTACGGACAAAGGACATGGGTTTCCTCCTGGCTGGACGAACCGCACCGGATGCGGCGGAGTCCGTTCTAGTCTTGCACTTTTGGGGAATATTTGCCTGCCGCCAGCGGTTATGGTTTGCGGGTCCGCCGAACACCGGACGAATTGACTCATCATGGATTGCCCGGCAGGTATTTGCCTGGAACATTATGGCCTGACACAGACTGGAGTTGCCCTTGAGGTTACTGAAGGACGGGACGGAGCCCGCCGGATCCGTAGCACTGCAGACTCTGGAATCCGATCCTCCGGAGTACGGTACGTCGCGCGCCAAGGCCGTCACAGTAGACTTGAACGCAATGAGCACCCTGGATCCGGCCCTCGAGGCCATGTATGAGGCCTCCGAACGAGAAGCCAAAACAAGCAGCGAAGCCAATGCCAGCAGCGACGCGCCGGCAGGGAGTGACTCGCGGCCGGCAGACGCGCAGCCTGAAGCGGATGTCCCTGTGCCCGCTGAGCCTGGGCCCGCCGAGCAACCTGTGGATGTGGCCACCGAATCAGCGGAAGAACGCCGGGTCCGTTTTGAGCGTGATGCCATGCAGTACGTGGATCAGCTCTACTCGGCCGCCATGCGTATGGCCAGGAACCCCGCTGATGCGGAAGACCTGGTCCAGGAGGCCTACACGAAGGCGTTCTCCGCGTTCCATCAGTACAAGCCGGGAACCAACCTCAAGGCCTGGCTGTACCGGATCCTGACCAACACGTACATCAACCTTTACCGGAAGCGGCAGCGCGAACCGCTGCAGTCGAACTCGGACACCATCGAGGACTGGCAGCTGGCCAGGGCGGAGTCGCACACGTCCCGCGGCCTGCGCTCGGCCGAGGCTGAGGCGCTGGACCACCTGCCGGACTCGGACGTCAAACGGGCGCTGCAGGCCATTCCCGAGGAGTTCCGGCTGGCGGTGTACTTCGCCGATGTCGAAGGCTTCGCGTACAAGGAGATCTCGGACATCATGAACACGCCCATCGGGACAGTGATGTCCCGGCTCCACCGCGGCCGGAAAATGTTGCGGGACATGCTGGCGGACTATGCCGCCGAACGAGGATTCAAAGGCGCCGTCGAATCACAGGACACGGCCGCGACCACAAAACAGGAGAACAGGAAATGAGCGACTGCCAGGGATTGGGCGACTGCGATGACGCCCGGATGCAACGCATCTACGAATACCTCGACGGGGCGTTGACCCGCCAGGACATCACGGAAATCAAGACCCACCTTGATGAGTGCCCTGAGTGCACCGAGCAGTACGACCTCGAGTGCGTGATCCGCAACCTGGTGAAGCGCTCGTGCACCGAGGCCGCTCCGGAAAACCTGAAGAACGCCATTTTGGACCGGATCCACTCCATCCGCCCGGTGGACGCCTGACACAAGCGGTAGCCGTCTGAAGGGACACCTGACCGCGGGGACGCCTGGCTGCGTCGATGCCCGTCCGCAGTACCGCAGGCGTGAAAGACCAGTGCAAAGACGAAGGACCCCGGAAGCCATGTGGCTTCCGGGGTCCTTCGCTTAAACCGTTTTCCAAGCTTTAGCTTAGGCGTTGGGGCGCTTCCCGTGGTTCGCGCCGCCACGCTTACGGTCACGACGTTTACGTGCACGCTTGCTCATAGCTGGCCTCCTTAAATGTTGGTACTCAAAAGAGCTGCCCTCAAGTCTCCCACACCATGGGACACGCCGCGAAACCGAAACGGGCTGTGACCGGGGGCAACACCGATCCGGCGGCGCAGCCGGGCGGCTCGGCCGGGCAGTGCAGCCGCGCTGCTCAGCCGGGCAGTGAGTTGCGGATGGAGATGCGCGCTTGGTCCAGCACGGTCCTGACAGTTTCCAGCGTGACGGCGCTGAGCGGTTGCCGGGTTGCCTGCAGCCGCAGTTCCACGCGCAGGTCGTCCCGGAACGCCTGCAGCAGCATCTCCGCTTCCTTCAGCTCCCGGAACCCTTCCGAAGACTGGCGGCCGGCTTTCCTGAAATCGGCGGCCCGCGCCGTGGAACGGGCCGCCTCTGCGGTGGCTGCCAGGTCTGCCCGCAACCCACGCATGTTGGCGCGGATATCCGCCCGCAGGTTGTCTGCCAGGCGGCGGACGGAAGCGGAAATGTCGTTCTCGACTCCGGCGAGTTCCTCACGGCGCTTGTTGAGTTCGGCAAGCCCCGCCGCGGTGATGCGGTAGTTGGTGCGGCGGCCAACAGGCTCGGTGGCGACGAGCCCTTCTTCCTCCAGCTTCCCCAGCCGCGGATAGATGGTTCCCGCGCTTGGGGAGTAGGTGCCGCCGAATCGTTCGCTGAGGGCTTTGATCAGTTCATAGCCATGCTTAGGCCCCGACTCCAGCAGTGCGAGCAGGTACAGCCGGAGCGCGCCGTGGGCGAACACCGGAGGCATCAGTGCCCCGCTTCCGGGCTACTTGCGTCGTCACTGCGGGCCGGCTGGCCATGGAAGATGGACGTTTTGCCGGACACCGAGTTGGTCCGGACCAGCATCAGTTTCCCGTCCGGTCCGGCAATGGTTTCCACCTTGCCTCCGGGCTGCGAGTACTGCTGGTCATCAATCACCACAACGCCGCTGGCAGACTTCGCCACGATGTCCACCCCGACGTCGTGCGGCAGCCTGATGGTGAGGTCGCCGGAGACTGAATTGGCACCGAAGTCGTGGGTAAAGCCGAGCAGGTCAAAACTCATGTCGCCGCTGACCGTGTGAGCCCGGATGTTGCTGAACCGGCCGGATGCGGTGACCTCGCCGGAGACACTCTTGGCGGTCAGGACGCCGTCGTGGTTTCGCGCGATGACCTCGCCGCTGACGGTGTTGACGTGAAGTTCCCCGGATGTGCCGTCTGCCATCACAGAACCTGAAACGGTATTGAGCCGCGTGTGCCCGCTGATTCCGGACACAAGGCCATCGCCGCTGACCGTACCGGCCTCCACCTCGACGCCGGCAGGCAGCGCAATACTGATAACCGCTGAGTTATTGCTGTTGTGGTTGACCGTGCCCATCAGGTTCTTGAACCAGCCCTGCGGGCCGTGCAGCTGATGGCGGACCTCAAGCCTGCCGTCCGTCAGTGTCACCGACACGGGATCGCCCTGGACGTCGTTGATCTCCACGCGGGCAACGGCGTCGGCATGGGTGACGACGTCGAACCGGCCGCGGACCATGCCCAGCTTTAGCGACCTGACGTGGTCAACGTCGATGGTTTGCGGACCAGTGACGGTCCAGCTGTCCTCTGTCATGAAATCCTCCAAAACCGCGATATATCGTGACTGATATTCCAAGATATAACGGACCGCCGGAAGCAGTCAAGATATATCGCGACTGGAAGGGTTGGGGATGCTTACTCGGGGGCGTCCATACCCAGCCATTGGAACCAGCCACGGTGGAGGACCAGCCAGGCCATCAAGCCATAGCCCGCCTGCCCGGGCGTGCCGGTGTTGGCCGCAAGGTCCTGGCGCCACTGTTCGTGGTTCAGCAGCGGGGAGAACGTGTCCACATAGAGGTGCTTGCGCCTGGTGGTGACGTCAGCGAAGGCTGTGTTCAGATCGGCGAGCCGGCGGTTCTGTACCGGGTCCAGCGTGGGCGGCGGGCCCACCACAAACACCTCGATCCGGTTCTGCGTGGCGGTATCCAGGATGTTGGCCAGGTTCAGGCGGCTCCGGGCGGTGGACAGGCCGAACTCGATGTCCCGGCCCGAAAGGCCGATCACCAGGCGGTTCTCGTGCTGGTCACCGAACCGCCGCCCGGCCTCCTCCTGCCAGCGGGCAGCCAGCCCCTCCGTTCCTTCCTGGGGACAGGGGAGGGCATACGCTTCCATGACCATGCCGTCCTGCGGAGTGCGGGCCAACACGCGGCCCAGCCAGCCGAGGGCCCTGGGATCGCCCAGCCCGGCCAGCAGTTCATCTCCAACAGCTGCGATCCGCAGCTTCCTGTCTTCCACAAGTCCCTCTTTACGTCCGTGCCGATTCAGGCCAATCGGCGTGGCTATGATCCATCTTCATTAAACAGAACTGCCCGGCCGGAGTCTGGTATTTCGACGTCCGGCCGGGCAGCCACTGGGACTACTTCCGTGCAAATGCCTGCTTCAGCAGTGAATCCTGCTCAGCTGCGTGTCGCTTCATGGAGCCGGCCGCCGTGGAGGCCGATGCGGGACGCGACACCAGGCGGACGCGCCGGTCCAGCGCCTCCGGGAGGTTCAGGCCCATAAACGGCCACGGTCCCTGGTTGGCGGGCTCGTCCTGTGCCCAGACAACCTCCGCGTTCGGGTACTTGGCCAGTTCCGCTGCGATTTCTCCGTGCGGCAGCGGGTAAAGCTGCTCCACGCGGACAATCGCGGTGGTCTTGTCACCGGTCTTCTGCCGGGTGGACAGGAGATCGTAGTACAGGCGGCCGGAGACCAGCAGTACGCGTTCGACGGCGTCTGCCGCCAGCGGCTCGTGGTCACCGATGACGGGGCGGAAGGAGCCCGTGGTGAAGTCCTCGACGGACGACGCGGCTGCCTTGAGGCGCAGCAGCTGCTTCGGCGTGAAGATGATCAGCGGCTTGCGCGGCCGGCTGTACGCCTGGCGGCGCAGCAGGTGGAAGTGTGAGGCCGCCGTGGTGGGGTTGGCGACGATCATGTTCTCTTCGGCGCACATCAGCAGGAAGCGTTCGATGCGTGCCGACGAGTGGTCCGGGCCCTGGCCTTCGTAGCCGTGCGGCAGCATCAGGACCAGGGAGGAGCGCTGGCCCCACTTCTGCTCGGCCGAGGAGATGAACTCATCGATGATGGTCTGCGCGCCGTTGACGAAGTCACCGAACTGCGCTTCCCACAGCACCAGGGCATCCGGGCGTTCCACCGAGTAGCCGTATTCGAAGCCCATGGCCGCGTATTCGGACAACAGGGAGTCGTAGATCCACAGCTTCGCCTGGTCATCCGAGAGGTGGCCCAGGGGCAGCCACTCGCCGCCGTTGGCGCGGTCGTGGAACACCGCGTGGCGCTGCACAAACGTGCCGCGGCGCGAGTCCTGGCCGGCAAGCCGGACGGGAACGCCTTCCATGATCAGCGATCCGAAGGCCGCGATCTCGCCAAAGCCCCAGTCGATGCCGCCTTCGCGGGACATCTGCTCGCGCTTTTCGAGGAGCTGCTTGAGCTTGGCGTGGACGGTGAAGCCCTCGGGGATCTGGACGTGGGCCTTGCCGATGTGTGCGAGGGTCTCCGGCGAAATGGCAGTGGACGCCGGGGCGTTGGTGCCGGAGTCAGCCTGCTGGGCGATGGGACGCTCAATGTCGGAGACGGCGGCGGAGTCCGCGGTGATGATCGGGATGGGCGAGGTCTGGGCCGCGTGCGTTTCGGCGAAGACCCGCTCCAGCCGTTCCTGGTAGTCGCGGAGCAGCTGCTCCGCTTCTTCCTCGGTGATGTCGCCACGGCCGATGAGTGCCTCGGTGTACAGCTTGCGGACGGAGCGCTTGGCTTCGATCAGGTTGTACATCATGGGCTGGGTCATCGAGGGGTCGTCACCCTCGTTGTGGCCACGGCGGCGGTAGCACACCATGTCGATCACAACGTCCTTGTGGAAACGCTGGCGGAACTCGTAGGCGAGCTGGGCAATGCGCACCACGGCCTCGGGATCGTCACCGTTCACGTGGAACACCGGTGCCTGGATCATCTTGGCGACGTCCGTGGAGTACGTGGATGAACGCGACGACGATGGCGCAGTGGTGAAGCCCACCTGGTTGTTGACCACCACGTGGATGGTGCCGCCGGTCCGGTAGCCGCGCAGCTGGGACAGGTTCAGTGTCTCGGCAACCACGCCCTGGCCTGCGAATGCAGCGTCGCCGTGGACCATCAGGGGCAGGACCGGGAAGGCCTCGCCCTGGTCCAGGCGGTCCTGCTTGGCGCGGACGATGCCTTCGAGCACCGAGTCGACAGCCTCGAGGTGGGACGGGTTGGCGGCGAGGTAGACCTTGGTCTCGTTGCCGCTTTCCGATGTAAACGTGCCTTCGGTACCGAGGTGGTACTTCACGTCGCCGGAGCCCTGCACCGAGCGGGGATCCTGGGTGCCTTCGAATTCGCGGAACACCTGGGCGTAGGTCTTGCCGGCGATGTTGGTGAGGACGTTCAGGCGGCCGCGGTGGGCCATGCCGATTGCAACCTCGTCCAGTCCGTCGTCGGCGGCATCGGAAATGATGGCGTCGAGCAGCGGAATCAGGGATTCGCCGCCTTCCAGCGAGAAGCGCTTCTGGCCGACGAATTTGGTCTGCAGGAAGGTCTCAAACGCTTCGGCCGCGTTGAGCCGGGACACAATGCGCAGCTGCTCTTCGCGGCTCGGCTTCGAGTAAGGGTGCTCCAGCTGGTCCTGGAACCACTTGCGTTCCTCCGGCTCCTGGATGTGCATGTACTCGATGCCGGTGGTGCGGCAGTAGGCATCACGGAGGACGCCGAGGATGTCGCGGAACTTGAGCATGGGCGCGCCGCCGAAACCGCCGGTGGGCCACTCACGGTCCAGGTCCCACAGGGTCAGCCCATAGGTGAGGACGTCAAGGTCCGGGTGCTTGCGCTGGACGTACTCCAGGGGATCGGTGTCTGCCATCAAGTGGCCGCGCACACGGTAGGAGTGGATCAGCTGCTGGATCCGGGCAACCTTGTTGATCTGGTCGGCAGGGTCCACCTGCAGGTCCGGGCTCCAGCGAACGGGCTCGTACGGGATGCGGAGGGACTCGAAGATTTCGTCGTAGAAGTTCTGGGCACCGAGCAGCAGCTGGTGCACAAGCTTCAGGAACTCGCCGCTGCCGGCTCCCTGGATGACGCGGTGGTCATAGGTGGATGTCAGCGTGAGGACCTTGCTGATGGCGTTCTGCGCAATGATCTTTTCGCTGGCGCCCTGGAACTCGGCCGGGTAGTCCAGCGCGCCGACGCCGATGATGGCGGCCTGCCCCTTGGACAGGCGCGGCACGGAGTGAACGGTGCCGATGCCGCCGGGGTTGGTCAGGGACACCGTGGTGCCGGAGTGGTCATCGGCGGTCAGCTTGCCGGCGCGGGCCCGCTTGATCAGGTCTTCATAGGTGTGCCAGAACTCGGAGAAGTTGAGGGTCTCCGCCTTCTTGATGTTGGGCACCATAAGCAGGCGGGTGCCGTCCGGCTTGGGCATGTCAATGGCGATGCCGAAGTTGACGTGGGCCGGCTGGATGGCGCTGGGCTTGCCGTCGATTTCGTCGTAGTAGACGTTCATGGAGGGGAACTGGGCGAGTGCCCGGATCACGGCGTAGCCGATGAGGTGCGTGAAGGAAACCTTGCCGCCGCGTGCACGGGCCAGGTTGGAGTTGATGACCACGCGGTTATCGATCAACAGCTTGGCCGGAATAGCCCGGACGCTGGTGGCCGTGGGGACCTCAAGGCTGGTGACCATGTTGGTGGCGATGGCCTTGGCCGGGCCACGAAGAACGGAGACCACGTCCTCTTCCGGAGCAGTGGGTGCCTTGACGTTCTTGGGAAGCTGGGCGGGAATCGGCTGGGCGCCGGTTCCGGGCTCGGTCTTCTTCGCGCCATCGCGGGCGACCGTAGCGGGAGCTTTCTTTGCCGCCGCGGGGGCGGTGGCTGGCGCTGCGGGCTGAGCGGCCGGCGACGTTGCCGGTGCAGCAGTTGCAGAAGCCGGAGGTGCCGCCGGTACAGCCGGCATTTCGCGGGTTGCTGGGTGGGCCACGGCTACCGCCGTGCTTCCGTTGGAAGAAGAACCGCTGCCTGAATCGAAGGACTCGAACAGGGGCCACCATTTGGTATCCACCGTGTTCTTGTCTTTCTGATACTGCTCGTACAGTTCGTCAACGAGCCACTCGTTTCCGCCAAATTCCTCTGGTAGACGGTGGCTAGGCTGCTCTGGCACTTGAAATACGCCTCTTCCATGAGTTTGATTTCTCTCTGGCCGCCACGGTGCCGCAGCACAACATTCGAACCAGTCTCTGCGTCCTGAACCCGGACCGTTGCCAGTCTAATGAGCATTCTGTGTTAACTGCCAATAACGGTGACCCAAATCATGGCCATGACGCGGAGATCGCGGATTGTGGCGTCCGGAAACCGTCCCGGCGCGGGTGCGCCGTGACCTCAGTGCGGCCATCCGAAAGGCGCAATCTGCTCCTGTAGACTGAACTTCTTATGGACAGTAAATCTAGGTGCCGGCCTGGGGGCTGTCAGCGGAGCACGACGTACAGCACCGCGCAGTCCACCCGCAGAGCCGGCAAACCCCGAACACGCGCCCATCATTCTCCGTCAGCCCACCCCGGCGGAGCCCCTATGGAAACAGCGTCGGCTTCGGCCGATCATCCTCCGCCGGTCCGTTTCCCCCGGCTTCACACAATTTCTCCCGGCTTTCGGGCGGGATGCTGAATGGAGTGGTTGCTCCTCGCGGCAGGCCTCCTGCTGATCGCCGGCACCGGCTTTTTCGTCGCCGTCGAATTTTCCCTGATTGCCCTTGACCAGGCCACGGTCCAACGTGCCATCGATAACGGTGACACCGGTGCCGTCCCGCTGCTCAAGTGCCTGAAATCCCTCTCAACCCAGCTTTCCAGCTGTCAGCTCGGCATTACCCTCACCACCCTCCTGACCGGTTACGTGATGGAACCGTCGGTGGGCCGCCTCCTCGAGGGCCCGCTGGCCGCCGTCGGAATTCCCGAGGTGGCGGCGGCATCCGTTTCCCTGGTCATCGCCATGGTGCTGGCCACGCTGCTGTCCATGCTGCTTGGCGAACTGGTGCCCAAGAACATGGCCATTGCGCTGTCCTTCCAGGTCGGCAAAGCATTGGCGCGGCCGCAGCTGGTCTTTACGGCCATCTTCAAGCCGGCCATCGTGGTGCTCAACGGCTTTTCCAACAAGGTACTGAACGTCTTTGGCCTGGAGGCCAAGGAAGAAATTTCCGGTGCCCGGACACCGGCCGAGCTCGCCTCCCTGGTGCGGCGCTCCGCCGCCATGGGAACGCTCGACGCCGGGACGGCCAACTTTGTGGCCCGCACCCTGAACTTCTCGGCCCGGACGGCCGCCGACGTTATGACGCCCCGGATCCGGATGGAAACCATCGACGCCGACCAGCCTGTCTCGGAGATCCTGGACGCCGCCCGGCGCACCGGGTACTCCCGTTTCCCCGTCATCGGGGAGTCCTCCGACGACATCAAGGGCCTGGTCCACGTCAAGAAGGCCGTTGCCGTGCCGTGGGACCGGCGGGCCAACCTGGAGGCCGGGGCCATCATGACCGATGTCCTCCGCGTGCCGGAGACCATCCACCTCGATGCCCTCCTGGCCGAGCTGCGCGAGGGAAACCTCCAGCTCGCGATTGTCCTGGATGAATACGGCGGAACCGCAGGCATCGCCACCCTTGAGGACCTGGTGGAGGAAATCGTCGGTGAAGTGTCCGACGAGCACGACAAGGTACGCCCGGGACTGCTCCAGAGCGCCTCCGGGGACTGGTACTTTCCCGGGTTGCTGCGCCCCGATGAGCTTTCCGAACAGATCCCGGGGCTGACTGTTCCGGACGAAGCCGCCTACGAAACCGTGGGCGGGTACGTCATGAGTGAACTGGGCCGGATCGCCGCCGTGGGGGACACCGTCGACGTAGGCGGAGGCACGCTGAGCGTGACCAGGATGGACGGCCGAAGGATCGAGCGGATCTCCTTCCATCCGGCGGCGCCTGAAGCGGAGCCTGCTCCGGAAGACGGGAGTGAACGATGAGTGACTGGGCCGGAATTGCCTGGCTGGTTGTCCTCCTGCTGGGTAACGCGTTTTTTGTCGGCGCCGAGTTCGCCGTAATGTCGGCCAGGCGCAGCCAGATCGAACCACTGGCCGAGGCCGGTTCCATGCGGGCACAGACCACGTTGCGCGCTATGGAGAACGTCTCATTGATGCTTGCCTGTGCGCAGTTGGGCATCACCGTGTGCTCGCTGCTGATCCTGCAGGTGGCCGAACCGGCCATCCACCACCTCTTGGCGGCTCCCCTGGAAGCTGTCGGGCTGCCGGTGGAAGTTGCCGACGTCGCGGCGTTCGGCATTGCCCTGATGGTGGTAACCTTCCTCCACGTGACATTCGGCGAGATGGTGCCGAAGAACATTTCGGTATCGGTGGCGGACAAGGCTGCCTTGCTGCTGGCGCCGCCGCTGATGTTTGTTGCGAAGCTGGTCAACCCGGCCATCGTCGCGCTGAACTGGTCCGCCAACCACATCCTCAAGCTGCTGCGGATTGAGCCCAAGGATGAGGTGAACTCGTCCTTTACCCTCGAAGAGGTTCAGTCGATCGTGCAGGAATCCACCCGTCACGGGCTGGTGGATGATGACGCGGGACTGATCACCGGCGCCCTGGAATTTTCCGAATACACGGCGTCGGACATCATGGTTCCGCTGGACGACCTGGTCATGCTGAAGGCGGCCACCACACCGGTGGAGTTTGAAAAAGCCGTCAGCAGGACCGGTTTTTCGAGGTTCCCGATGCTGGACGATGACGGCATGCTGTCGGGGTACCTCCACGTGAAGGATGTGCTGTCCATTCCCGAGTCGGACTACCAACACCCCATCGCGGAGAGCAGGATCCGTTCGCTGGCCAACCTCGCGCTGGCCGACGAAGTTGAAACGGCCATGTCCGTCATGCAGCGCACGGGCTCACACCTGGCCCGCGTGATCGGCACGGACGGGCAGACCCACGGCGTCCTCTTCCTGGAAGACGTGATCGAGCAGCTGGTGGGAGAGATCCGGGACGCCACGCAGGCCACCGGCATCAGGAGGCTGGGCGAGCCGAACGGTGACTGAGCGCGCCCGGGTCCGCACGGGCCCGGCCCGGCTATCCTAAATAGGAATCATTCACATTTAGGGGTAAGCTTTTTGGAGACGCAAAAGTCCATCCCTGTACTGAACTGAGGTTTCCGTGCGCCACCCCGCCGCCATCCGAACGTCCCTCGCAGCCCTCGCCGGCCTGAGCCTGCTGCTCACCGCCTGCGGCTCCGGAGGCGGTGCACCGTCGGCGACGTCCGGCCCGCAGTCATCCGCCGGCGTCGTCGAGGTGGTGGCGTCCACCAACGTGTACGGGGACATCGCCGCGATCATCGGCGGGGACAAAGTCAACGTCACCTCCATCATCACCAAGACCAGCCAGGACCCGCATTCGTACGAGGCCACCGCGCAGGACCGGCTGCTGGTGTCCAAAGCGGAACTGGTGGTCGAGAACGGCGGCGGCTACGACGCCTTCCTCCACAAGATGGCCGACGACAGCAACATCCCGCACAGCAATATCGTCACGGCCGTCGAAGTGGCTGGCCTGGCTCCGGAGGAAGGCCACACCGATTCGCCGTCGGCGGCGAGCGAGTCAGCTGACGGCCACCACCACGAGCACGGTGAGTTCAACGAGCACGCCTGGTACAGCCTGGATGCCATGGGTAAGCTCGCTGATTCACTGGCGGCAAAACTGGGTGAACTCGAACCGGAATCCGCGGCCCTGTTCACTTCCAATGCCGCAACCTTCAAAGCTGGGGTGGACGGCCTGGCCGTCAAGCTCGCCGCGCTGAAGGCCAACGGAACAGGCGCAGCCGTGGCCGTGACCGAACCTGTCCCGCTGTACCTGCTCGAGGCAGCCGGGCTGGAGAACAAGACTCCGGCCGACTACACCGCCGCGATCGAGGAAGGCTCGGACGTTCCGCCCGCGGTGCTGAAAGCAGCCACGGACCTGGCGGGATCCAAGGACATCAGGTTCCTCGCCTACAACGCGCAGACAGAGGGACCCCAGACACAGGCGCTGAAAAAGGCAGCCGAAGCAGTCGGCGTTCCCGTCATTGACTTCAGCGAAACCCTGCCCGAAGGCAAGACGTACCTGCAGTGGATGACGGACAATGTTGACAACGTCAGCAAAGTTTTGGAGAGAAATAGTTGAAACCGGTGGTCAGCCTCCGCGGGGCGTCCCTGCAGTTCGGCAAACGCTTGCTCTGGGAGGATCTCGACCTGGACATCAAGCCCGGCGAGTTTTTCGCCGTCCTGGGCCCCAACGGCAGCGGAAAGACCAGTTTCCTCAAGGTTCTCCTGGGCCTGCAGGAACTGCAGTCCGGCCGGGCCACCCTTGGCGACCGTCCCGTGGAGCGGGGCAGCAACCTGATCGGCTACATTCCGCAGCAGAAATCCTTTGCTCCGGACACCCCCATGCGTGCCCGGGACCTGGTGGGGCTCGGAGTGGACGGCCACCGCTGGGGGCTGCGGCTGGGCAAGTCCCGGGCAAACCGCAGGATCGATGAGCTCCTGGAACTGGTGGGTGCCAGTGACTACGCCAAAGTCCCGGTGGGCCAGCTCTCCGGCGGTGAGCAGCAGCGCCTCCGGGTGGCCCAGGCGCTGGCCACGGACCCCAAGGTCCTCCTCTGCGACGAACCCCTGCTGTCCCTGGACCTGCACCACCAGCAGGCCGTCAGTGCGCTGATCAACAAGCAGTGCCACGCCCAGAACAGCGCGGTGGTTTTTGTCACCCACGAAATCAACCCCATCATCGATTACGTTGACCGGGTGCTGTACCTTGCGGGCGGGCGGTTCCGGGTGGGGACCCCGGAAGAGGTCATGACCACCGAAGTCCTGTCTGAACTCTATGGCAGCCACGTGGAAGTCATCCACGCGAACGGGCGCATCGTCGTCGTCGGCCTGCCTGACGCGACCACGCACCACCATGCCGATTTCCACGCCACGGTGGGGGAGGTGGCCTGATGGATGCGGACAGCATCATCGGAGCGATCTTCAGCTTTGAGAACTACGGCGAGCTGCTGGTGCTGGTCCAGAACTCGATCTGGGCCGGGGCTGTGTTGGGCCTGTTGGGCGGGCTGGTGGGCACCTTCGTGATGAAACGGGACTTGGCCTTCGCCGTCCACGGCATTTCCGAGCTCTCCTTCGCCGGGGCGGCGTTTGCGCTCCTGATCGGCTCGGACATCGTGTTTGGCTCGCTCATCGGCTCGGTGGCGGCTGCGCTGCTCCTGGGCCTGATGGGCGTCCGGGCCCGGGACAAAAACTCCATCATCGGGGTCATCATGCCCTTCGGCCTGGGGCTCGGCATCCTGTTTCTGTCGCTCTACGAAGGCCGGGCCGCCAACAAATTCGGCCTGCTCACGGGGCAGATCGTGTCCGTGGACACCGTCCAGCTCCAGGTCCTTGCCGGCGCCGCTGTGCTGGTCATCGCAGCCCTGGCAGCCATCTGGCGCCCGCTGAACTTTGCCAGCGTTGATCCCGAACTGGCAGAAGCCCGCGGGGTGCCCGTACGGACGCTCGCGCTGATCTTTATGGTTCTGCTGGGAGTCAGCGTTGCGCTATCCATCCAGGTGGTGGGGGCGCTCCTGGTGCTCGCATTGCTGATCACCCCGGCAGCCGCGGCGCTCCGCGTGACGTCCGCTCCCGTGGCCGTCGTGGCGCTCAGTGTTCTTTTCGCCGTCACGGCCACGGTGGGCGGAATCCTGCTGGCCCTGGGCGGCCGGATCCCCATCAGCCCCTACGTCACCACGCTGTCATTCCTGATCTACGTGGTGTGCCGCACCGTCGGCAGTGTCCGGGCCAAGAAGGGCATCAACGGCCGGCTGGTGCACGCCCGCTGACACGGGCATACGCGGGATGCTTCAGGTTGCGGCGGCGCAGGCCGTCAGAGCTTGCCGGCGGCCCTGAGGGCTGTGCACTCCGGGCACAGGCCGAAGATCTCCACGGTGTGCGCCACCTCGCTGTAGCCATGTTCGGTGGCGATCCGAGCGGCCCAGGTTTCCACCGCCGGGGCCTCGACTTCCACGGCCTTCCCGCAGTTGCGGCACAGCAGGTGATGGTGGTGCCCGGTCACGGCACAGCGCCGGTAAACGGCTTCGCCCTCGCCGTTGCGCAGCACGTCCACGAGGCCCTCGTCGGCGAGGGACTGCAGGATCCTGTACGCCGTTGCCAGGGAAACTGAGACGCCCCTGTTCTGCAGGATGCGGTAGAGCTCCTGCGTGCTGACGAAGTCATCCAGCTCGTCCAGGGCAGCGCTGACGGCCACACGCTGCTTGGTGACGCGCTGCTCCTTGCCGGGCACACTAACGGTGCCTGCGCCGGATGCAGCGGTCGACGGCGTGGCGTCAGCTTTGGTGCCGAACGGCATGAAGGTACTCGCTTCCCTGAGGGACGGTGGCAATCATCAAGATTACCAGCCTGGGCTGAACAGCCGGACGCCCCTTGGACAGGTTTGGGGTCGGACCCTAGGCTGGCGCTATGAAGTTGACAAAATACACCCACGCGTGCGTCCGGCTTGAGCAGGACGGCCGGGTGCTGGTGGTGGATCCGGGAACATTCTCCGAAACAGAGGAAGCCCTGGACGGGGCGCAGGCCGTGCTCATCACCCACGAGCACGGCGACCATGTGGATGTGCCGGCCATGGTCAACGCACTGCGCCGCTCTGACGTCCTGGCGGTCTTCGCGCCGGCCGGAGTGGCCGCCCATCTGCGGGAGGAGGCGCCGCAGGCTTCAGCGCGGATCCACACGGTTGAACCCGGTTCCAGTTTTGACGCGGCCGGCTTCAGCGTCCGCAGCTTCGGCGGGCAGCATGCACTGATCCACCCGCAGGTCCCCATCGTCGCCAACATCGGCTACCTGGTGGACGGCAACGTTTACCACCCGGGGGACTCGTTCATCGTCCCCGACGGCCTCAGCGTGCAGACGCTGCTGGTTCCGCTCCACGCGCCGTGGAGCAAGGTCAGCGAGGTGGTGGATTTTGTTATCGCCGTCCGGGCCCCGCGAGCATTCCAGATCCATGACGGGCTGCTCAACGAAACGGGCCTGAAGATAGTGGAAGGTCACGTTGCCCGGCTGGGCCGGAAATACGGCACCGAGTACACCCGCCTTGCCCCGCGGGAATCGGTGGAGGTCTGATCGGCTACGCGTTCCAGACGCCGGTCTCGAAAAACCGGCGGATGACTTCCTCATGCGGCTCGGGGTCCAGGCCTTGGCCGGACAGCCACGCCGGATTGTAGTAGTTGCCCGCATAGCGGTCGCCGCCGTCGCACATCAACGACACAATGCTGCCGCGCTGTCCCTCGGCGATCATTTCCGCCACCAGTTGCCAGACACCCCACAGATTGGTGCCGGTGGACGGTCCGGCGTGCAGGTCGGCGACCGTGCGCAGGTGCCGCATGGCTGCGACGGAGGCGGCATCGGGAACCTGGATCATGTGGTCGATGACGGCGGGCACAAAGCTCGGTTCCATCCGCGGGCGGCCGATGCCTTCGATCCGGGACGGCAGGCCGGTGCTGGCCCCACCAGTACCGTTCACCCAGCCGGGGTAGAACGCGGAATTCTCCGGGTCGACCACCGCAAGGCGGGTGTCGTGGCCGCGGTAGCGCAGGTAGCGGCCAATGGTTGCACTGGTGCCTCCGGTCCCCGCACCCACCACGATCCAGCGGGGGACGGGGTGTTCCTCCAGCGCCAGCTGCCCGAAGATGGACTCCGCGATGTTGTTGTTGCCACGCCAGTCCGTGGCCCGCTCCGCGTAGGTGAACTGGTCCATGTAGTGGCCGTTGGACGTGGCAGCGACGTCCGCCGCCGCAGCATAAACCTCCGAGGCGTGGTCAACCAACAGGCACGAGCCGCCGAACTGTTCGATCAGCGCGATCTTCTCCGGGCTCGTCGTGCGGGTCATGACCGCAACGAACGGCAGGCCCAGGAGCTGCGCGAAATATGCCTCCGAAACAGCGGTGCTGCCGCTGGACGCCTCCACGATGGTGGTCCCTTCACGGATCCAGCCGTTGACCAGGCCGAAGAGGAACAGCGAGCGGGCCAGCCGGTGCTTGAGGCTCCCCGAACGGTGCGTGGATTCGTCCTTGAGGTAAAGCTGGACGCCCCAGTGCTGCGGGAGCGGTACCGAGTAGAGATGGGTATCGGCGGACCGGTTGTTTTCCGCATTGACTTTTCTGATGGCCTGGTCAGCCCAGGCCCGGTCAGCGCTCGCGTTCTTCACCGGACCAGCCTACCGTCGGCCCTACCCGCCAGCCGTTCTGCCGCAGTTAGAGTTGGATCAGCGGCTGCACACCCCACAAGCACAATTGCAAGGAGAACGATGGGTCCACTGATGGCTGTCCCGGCTTTGGCGGCGCGTTTCGACGCCGGCCAGCGAACCGTGTTGCTGGACGTCCGCTGGGCGCTGGGGGACCCGCACGGCCGGGAACACTACCTTGAGGGGCACCTCCCCGGGGCAGTTTTTGTGGACCTCGCCACCGAATTGGCGACGCCGGCCACCCCGGCCCGCGGCAGGCACCCGCTGCCCACGGACGCGGAATTCCAGGAAACTGCCAGGCGCTGGGGGATCAACAACGGCGACGTTGTGGTGGCCTATGACAACAGCGGCAACATGGCCGCCGCCCGGCTCTGGTGGATGCTCCGCAACGCAGGGTTCCAGGACGTGTACCTGCTCGACGGCGGACTGGCCGCCTGGCGGGACGCCGGACTGCCGCTGGACACCGGACCGGTGGACGCCGCCGTCGGGCGTGTTTCCTTTGACGTTTCCCCTGCCGGAGGCAGGATGCCCAGCATCGACGCGGCCGGAGCGGCGGACTGGCCGGCAACGGGCGTCCTCCTGGACGCCCGGGCCGGCGAAAGGTACCGGGGCGAATTTGAACCCGTTGATCCCCGCGCCGGCCACATTCCGGGCGCCCGGAGCGCACCCACAACGGAGAACGTGGACGGGGCCGGGCATTTCCTGCCTGCGGACCTGCTGCGGCGCCGGTTCGAGGACCTCGGCGTCCGCGACGACGTCCCGGTGGCCGTGTACTGCGGCTCGGGCGTGACCGCCGCCCATGAGGTGGCCGCCCTCGAAATCGCAGGATTCCGGGCCGCCCTCTATCCGGGTTCCTTCTCGGAATGGTCCAACAATCCCGCGCTGCCGGTGGCGACGGGCAGCCGGCCGAATGGCCATGCGGCGGCCCGCGGGGGTAGCGTCGAAGGATGACCCCAGGACGCCCCGTACCGCCGCCCCTTGCCCGCCCCGTATTGCCGAACGATGATGTTGTTGCCGATCCTGCTGCTCATCCTGCTACGGACCTGGTCACCGATCCGGGCACCGGCGTGCTGGCAGCCGCCTATGGCGCGGTTTCCCCTGACAGCGGCATGGTGCCCCTGACGCTTGCCCGGCGCGCCCCGAAAGCGGACGACGTCGAGATTGCCATCGAATTCTGCGGCCTGTGCCACTCGGACGTGCACGCCACGCGCGGCGAATGGGGCAGCCAGAAATATCCGCTGGTCCCCGGCCACGAAATCGTGGGAACCGTCAGCCGCGTCGGCTCGGGGGTGACTGACTTCACCCCGGGGGACCGCGTGGGCGTCGGGTGCATGGTTGATTCCTGCCGCGAATGCGAGAGCTGCCTGGACGGCCTGGAACAGTACTGCGAAAACGGGCTGATCGGGACCTATGGCGCCACGGATCCGCGCAACGGTGATGCCATCACCCAGGGCGGCTACTCGTCCGCCGTGGTGGTGGACCGGCGCTACGTGGTCCGAGTGCCCGGCAACCTGGACCCGGCCGCCGTCGCCCCTTTGCTCTGCGCCGGTGTCACCACATTCTCTCCCTTGCGGCACTTCGACGTGGAGGAAGGCGACGTGGTGGGCGTGGTGGGGCTCGGCGGACTCGGACACATGGCCGTGAAGCTCGCCAAGGCCATGGGAGCGCGGGTGGTGGTCTTCACCACCTCCGAAGGCAAGGTGCCCGCCGCGCTGGAACTCGGGGCCGACGAAGTGATCCTGTCCCGGGACAAGGACGCCATGGCCGCCGCGGACCGCACCATCGACCTCATCATCGACACCGTGGCCGCTCCGCACGACCTGAATCCGTTCTTCCGCACCCTGCGCGTTGACGGTGCGCTGTTCCAGCTGGGCCTGCCCTCCGACGCCATGCCGCCGGTGAATCCGGGGGCCCTTATCCGGCGGCGGATCGCGTACGCTGGCTCGCTGATCGGCGGCATCGCCGAAACTCAGGAGATGCTCGACTTCTGCGCCGAGCACGGAGTAGTGGCGGATATCGAACTGGTGCGCGCAGACCAGCTGAATGAGGCCTACGACCGCATGGTGGCAGGCGACGTGAAATACCGGTTTGTGCTGGACACCAGCACCCTGCAGGCTCCGGCCGAGAAGGCAGACGCATGAGCACCCTGTTCACCAAACTCATCAATGGCGAGATCCCCGGACGCTTCGTCTGGCGGGAGGCTGACGTTGCGGCCTTCCTGACCACGGGTCCTCTGGCCGACGGGCACACCCTGGTGGTCCCCACCGAGGAGGTGGACCGCTGGACGGATGCGTCCCCGGAGACCCTCGCGAAGGTGATGGAGGTGGCCCGGCGGATCGGTGCGGTGCAGCTGGACGTCTTTCCCGCCGAGCGGGCGGGGCTGATTGTGGCCGGGTACGAGATCAACCACCTGCACGTACACGTGTGGCCGTCCAGGACCATGGCTGATTTCGATTTCGCCTCGGCCGACCAGAACCCGGATCCCGCGGTGCTGGACGCGAACGCCGAAAAGCTGCGCGCCGGGCTTCGGGCCGCCGGCTATGCGGAGTTCGTTCCCGCCAGCTGAGCCTGACGCTCGTGCCGGTTTGGCCCGTCCAGGACTTTGCCCGCGCCAGCCGTGGGCCGGCAGGCCTAGGCCGGCGCCAGCGCCTTGTTCAGGACAGCCCGGATCCGCTTTTCGGAGACGGAATAGGCCGTTCCGAGTTCGACGGCGAAGAGGCTCACCCGCAGCTCTTCGATCATCCAGCGGACCTGCGTCAGTTCGGCACCGACCCGACGCCCTGGCAGCAGGGCCGACACGGCGTCGTCGTAATCGTCTTCCAGCCGCTGGACCGCGGCCATGCTCAGGCCATCCCGCTGGACGTTGCCGGGGAGCTTTTCGAGGCGTTTCTCGATGGCGGCAAGATAGCGGGGGAGCTGGCTCAGCTGCTTGTAGCCCGTGCGGGCCACGAATCCCGGGAACACCAGCTGCTCGAGCTGGCTCCTGACGTCGTTCAGGGCGCTGATGAGTGCGAGGCTGGTGGTGCCCTTCAGCTGTTTCTCAATCCGCCGGGTGCTGGCCAGGACGCGCTCCACCACGGCCGTCACACTGAAGACGGTATCGATGAGTTCCGCCCGGACCTGCTCGTAGAGGGCGTCGAAGGACGCCCGGTCCCACGGGAGTTCCGCCGGGGTCAGTTTGTCCACGGCAGCGAGGGCGCAATCGGCAATGAGGGCTGACACCGAACCGTGCGGATTCTGGCTGAACGTCAGCTTTTCGGTGTTGTTGAGGTGCTCCAGAACGTAGCGGTCCGGTGCGGGTACTCGGAGGGCGAGGAGTCGGATCACACCGCCGCGCATGGCCTCGAGCTGCTCCGACGAGGTCTGGAAGACTCGCAGCGCCACGGATGTTCCTTCATCCACCAACGCCGGATAGCCGGTGACCATGTGGCCGTTGACGGTGTTGCTGACCTGCCGCTGCACCGTGCCGAAGGCCCACTCCGTCAGGCCGGACTGTTCCGTGAAGCCTGTGCCGCTGCCGGCTGCATTTCCGCCAGCCGACGAAGCGGGTACGTTCCCGCCGGACCTTCCGGGTGACTTCGAATTTCCACGAGACTGCGGCGCGGTGGTTCTGGGCGTGGCCCCCAGGGATTCAGCAATGGCGCGGCGTGTTGCCGGGGCCAGCCGCTCCTGCAGGGCCGCGAGGTCCTTGCCCTCATCCAGCGCCTTGCCCTGGGTATCGACAACCTTGAAGCTCACCCGTAGGTGGGACGGCACCGCGTCCCAGTTCCAGGAACCGGGAGGGATGACGTGGCCCCGGATCCGGCGCAGGGCCAGTTCCAGTGAAGCTTCCAGCTCATCGTGGGCCGGATCAAAGTCCGATTCCAGGGCGGCAACGGCCTGCCGGGCCACATCCGGAGCGGGGACGAAGTTCTTGCGGACCTGCTTGGGCAGGGACTTGATCAGGGCAGCCACGAGCTCGGCACGCTGGCCGGGGATCAGCCAACGGAAGGCGGCATCATCGAGCTGGTTCAGGAAGAGCACCGGGACTTCGGCCGTGACGCCGTCGGACGGGTTGGGCGGTGACCCGGGCGCCACAGGGTGGAACTCGTAGCTGAGTGGCAGCTCAAAGCCCTTGTGCAACAGCGTCTTCGGATAAGCGGCCTCGTCCAGGTCATCGGCGTCGTTGTTGAGCAGCAATGACTTGTCGTAGTCGAGGAGGTCCGGATTCTGCTGCCGGGCCTCCTTCCACCATTTGTCGAAGTGCCGTTCGGATACAACGCCGGGGCCGATCCTGGCGTCGTAGAACTCAAACAGCGTTTCGTCGTCCACCAGCAGGTCCCGGCGGCGCATCCTGGCTTCGAGCTCCTCGACCTCCAGAAGCAGGGCGCGGTTGCGGTGGAAGAACTTATGGTGCGTTTTCCAATCGCCTTCCACCAGGGCGTGCCGGATGAACAGCTCGCGGGCCAGCACAGGATCCACTCGGCTGTAGTTGACCCGGCGCTGCGGGATGATGGGCACGCCGTACAGGGTGACCTTCTCGTACGCCATGACCGCGCCCATTTGGGTGGACCAGTGCGGCTCGCTGTAGCTGCGCTTAACGAGGTCCGGCGCCACCTGCTCCGCCCAGACGGGATCGAACTTGGCTGCGACCCTGGCCCAGAGGCGGCTCGTCTCCACGAGTTCGGCAGCCATCACAAACGTGGGGGACTTCTTGAAGAGCGACGAGCCGGGGAAGATGGCGAACCGGCTGCCGCGGGCACCGGCGTATTCGCGCTTACGCTCGTCCAGGATGCCGATGTGGCTGAGGAGGCCCGACAGCAGGCTCATGTGGATGCTCTCGTGGTTGCCCGCAGGATCGGCAAGGCGCTTGTTGTCCAGGCTGATCCCGAGCGGGCGAGCCATCTGGCGGAGCTGGGCGAAGAGATCCTGCCATTCCCTGACGCGAAGGTAGTTGATGAACTCGGTCCGGCACAGGCGGCGGAACTGGGTGGACGAGAGTTCCTCCTGTTTCTCCTGCAGGTAGTTCCACAGGTTCAGGAAGCCGGTGAAGTCAGAGTTTTCGTCACGGAAGCGGGCATGCTTCTCGGCAGCGAGCTGCTGCTTGTCCGTGGGACGCTCACGCGGGTCCTGGATGGTCAGCGCCGCGGCCAGGATCATTACCTCGCGGACGCAGCCGCGCTTGCCGGCCTCCACGATCATCCTGCCGAGGCGGGGATCCACCGGCAGCTGGGCAAGCTGCTGTCCGACGGCGGTGAGTCCGCCGCTCTTGGCGTCACCTGGCCGGACGGCATTCAGGGCGCCGAGCTCGCGCAGGAGCGTAACGCCGTCGTTGATTGCCCGCGAGTCCGGTGGTTCGACGAACGGGAAGTTTTCCACGTCCTTGGGCCCGCGGGCAACGCCCATGGCGGTCATCTGCAGGATGACTGCCGCCAGGTTGGTGCGGAGGATTTCCGGGTCCGTGAACAGCGGCCGGGACCCGAAGTCCTCTTCCGAATAGAGCCGGATGGCGATTCCGTCCGACACACGGCCGCACCGGCCGGAGCGCTGGTTCGCCGAAGCCTGCGACACGCGCTCGATGGGCAGCCGCTGGACCTTGGTGCGGTGCGAGTAGCGGGAGATGCGGGCCGTGCCGGTGTCGATGACGTACCTGATGCCCGGGACCGTCAGTGACGTCTCGGCCACGTTGGTGGCCAGCACAATCCGGCGGTTTTTGCCGGGGTGGAACACCTTGTGCTGTTCCTGCAGGCTCAGGCGGGCGAACAGCGGGAGCACCTCGGTGCCGGCCAGGCGCCGGTTGGACTGGATCCTGGCGTTAAGTGCCTCTGCTGCGTCGCGGATTTCGCGCTCGCCGGAGAAAAAGACCAGGATGTCGCCGGGTGCCTCGGTGGCGAGTTCGTCAACGGCGTCGCAGACGGCGTCGAGCGGATCGCGGTCCTCTTCGAGTTCGTCATCGGAGGCGTCTGCATCTTCGCCATCGGCGGGTCCGCCGGCTGGCTGGGACAGCGGCCTGTACCGGATCTCCACCGGGAACGTGCGCCCGGACACCTCGATGATGGGGGAGGGCTCGTCGTCGGACCCGAAGTGTTTAGCGAACCGCTCCGGATCGATCGTGGCCGAGGTGATGATGATTTTCAGGTCCGGCCGCTGCGGCAGGATGCGCTTGAGGTAGCCCAGGATGAAGTCGATATTGAGGCTGCGCTCGTGCGCTTCGTCAATGATGATGGCGTTGTATTTGCGCAGCAGCTTGTCCCGTTGGATCTCTGCGAGCAGGATGCCGTCGGTCATGAGCTTGACCTTGGTGGCGCGGCTGACTTCGCCGGTGAACCGCACCTGGAAGCCGACTTCCTGGCCGATCTCCACACCCAGTTCCTCGGCGATGCGCTCAGCGACGGTGCGGGCTGCGAGCCGCCGCGGCTGGGTGTGCCCGATCAGGCCGTTGTCGCCAAGGCCCAGCTCGAGGCACATTTTGGGGATCTGGGTGGTCTTGCCGGAGCCGGTCTCGCCGGCGATGATGGTCACCTGGTTCGCTGCAATGGCAGCCTTCAGGTCCTCGCGGCGCTCGGAAACGGGCAGCTCAGCAGGGTAGGAGATATGAAATGTCATGGCTGCAGCCAGTCTACTGGGGCGGCGCCTGTTTCCCGCGCTTGCTGCCGTCAACCCCGACGCCGGCCCGGCCGTTGATCCCGCCTTCCCCGCCCTCCCGGACGCCACTCATTCAGAACATGAGGAAAGGACCCGGCTCACATGTGCCGGGTCCTTTCGTGTTGGTACGGATGGGTTAACAATGGCGGGTTGAGGCATGCCTTCTGGTTAGAAAATGCGCAGGGTGTAGTTGACGCTGGGCAGGTCCAGGGCGGACCAAGGCTGGTCGGAGGTGATGGGCGGGGTGTGGCCGCGGCCATCACGCAGGAGCGCTGAGACGGTGGCGGCGAGAACAACGAGGAGCAGGACCACTAGGGCGATTCCGAAGATTTCCATGACTCAATGCTGCTCCCGTCGGCGGTGAAGAAACAGTGGCAGAAATGCCCAAAAAGCTCGAATTTCTGCCATAATGGAAGCATGCTCAAATCAGTGGCAGTCATCGTAGTTCCCAACTTCTCTGTCTTCGAGTTCGCCACCGCCTGCGAGGTTTTTGGCATCGACAGATCAGGACGCGGCAGCAACGTTCCGGCGTTCGACTTCCGGGTCTGCACACCCGAGCCCGGTAACGTCCGGATGAAATCGGGACTCTCCTTGAATGTTGCGCTGGGATTGGAGGCAACGGCGGACGCGGACCTCGTGATCATGACGCCCTACGGACACGATTCGGACGTTGCGGAATCCGTCATGGAGGCATTGCGCGCCGCGCACGCCCGGGACGCCTGGGTGATGTCCATCTGTTCCGGAGCCTTCGCACTGGCACGCGCCGGTCTTTTGAACGGGCGGCGATGCACCACGCACTGGCACTATTCCCATGAGCTCGCAAGCCGGTATCCGGAAGTGCAGGTCGATGAAAACGTGCTCTACGTGCAGGACGGGAACCTGATCACCAGTGCCGGAACCGCGGCAGGGATTGATGCCTGCCTCCACCTGGTGCGCGTTGAGCTGGGCGCCAACGTGGCCGCCGCCATTGCGCGGGACATGGTGGTGCCGCCGCACCGCGACGGCGGCCAGGCCCAGTTCATCGACCGGCCCATGCCTGCCTGTGGATCGGCGCCGATGGAAGAGCTGCTGCGCTGGATGGTGCAGAACCTGGAGCAGGAGCACACTGTTGTTGAGTTGGCGGCACGCGTGCACATGTCAGCCAGGACGTTTGCCCGCCGCTTCCGGTCCGAAACCGGGGCCACACCTGCTGCCTGGCTGAACTCGCAGCGGGTCCTCCGGGCGCAGGAGCTGCTGGAATCCACTGACCTGAACATCGACGAGGTTGCCCGGGAATCCGGCTTTGGCCACCCCGTCCTCCTTCGGCATCACTTCGCCAAGGTGCTGGACACCAGCCCGCAGTCCTACCGTCGGGCCTTCCGGGGACAGCTGGTAACGGCAGGCTGACCGGCGAGCCGCTAAGCCCTAGCGGGCCGATCAAGCCGGGGCAGGCCCTTGCGGTCCAGGCGTGTCTTGCCGCACGGGGCTGTCCTCGGAGGCCGCCCGGGTGCTGTCCACCAGCACACGCCATGGTCCTGTGACAGCCTGCTCCGGCAGCGCTGCCCGCCGCTGGCCCGCCCGGATCGAATAGATAAATCGGTCCGGCTGGTTGTCCTGCACCTCCGCGGCTGCGGCCCGGACAGTCTTGGGCACCGTGCCCCAAGGGCATGCTTCCACAATGGGTTGCCACTGGCTTTTGGCGCTCGCGGTCTGGGCGTGCACTGTCCATACGCGGGTCAGGGCTGCGATGCCGCCGCTGCGCTCCACACTGATCTTCATGGCCTAGGTCCTGGGCTTTCCTGCAGCCTGGCCGCCGGCTCGCGGCGGGCAGGCGTTCAACTAAAGCTTGACCTTCACAGTTTCCCACGCCTGCCGCACGGCGTCATGCTCCGGCGAATCGGTGCCGAACAGGTCGACGGCGGATGCCGCCGTCGCCCTCGCGAAGACGCGGAAGGTGGCGGTGGCAGGCAGCGAGCCGCCCGTCAGTGCGTCGTACCAGATCCGTCCCGGCGCCTCCCAGGCGTTGCCGCCCAGGGTCTCCGCCGTGAGGTAGAAGGCCCTGTTGGGGATCCCGGAGTTGATGTGGACGCCGCCGTTGTCCGCGCTGGTCCGCACATACGAGTCCATCGAATCGGGCTGCGGATCCTTACCCAGCACGTCGTCGTCGTACGCTGTGCCCGGGGCCTTGAGGGATCGGAGAGCCGATCCCTCAACCTGGGGCGTGAAGAGTCCTTCGCCGATCTGCCAGCTGGCGTCAGTCACGGACTGGCTGTTCAGGTACTGCTCCACGAGCGCGCCGAAAACGTCGGACATGGATTCGTTGATGGCACCGGCCTGGTTGCGGTAAGCCAACCCCGCCGAGTACTGCGTGACGCCGTGAGTGAGTTCGTGCCCGATGACGCTCAGCGACCGCGTAAATCGTTCGAAGACTTCGCCGTCGCCGTCGCCGAAGACCATCTGGCGGCCGTCCCAGAAAGCATTGTCGTAGAGCTTGCCAAAGTGCACCGTGGCATCGAGCGGCAGTCCTTCGCCGTCGATGGAGTTACGGCCGAAGATGTCGGCAAACAGGCGATGCGTGTGTCCAAGGCCGTCGTACGCCTCATCAGCGGACTGATCGCCGGAAGCCGGTTCGCTTTCCTTGCGTACGAGCTTTCCGGGCAGGATCTCGGATCCGCCGGCATCGTAGATGCTCCTGTTGGGTGGGCCGGGACGGACGTCGCGCAGTGCCGGGGGAGCGGCCGGAGCCGGCTGGGTACGGGCTGACTGGACTGACCGGACGTGGCTTAGCGCTTCCTTGGCGGCCCGCGCGGCGGCAGAAAACCGAGGCTCGTCCAGGCGGGCCAACCGCCGCAGTATGTAAGGCGGAATGATGGAACAGAATGTAGCTGGAATGTGCATGGCCTACCCCCTCGAGTACGTTGAATCAGCCTACGAGGGGGTGCTGACAATCTGATGAAGGCTCACTCAACCCGGCGCGAACGGACAGTTGAGGCCCCGTTTCATGGGCCGAAGGGACAGCTGTGGCCCTGAACCGCCGCGGCGGCTGGAGGCACGGACCGTTTTTCGCGGAGTTATGCACATGGCCGTTTAGCCTCGCCGTTATTGTCAGACCCTCCCGGGATGATTTGGGTATGGATAGCAGAGCGGCTGTGGCGACGGCGGAGGCCCTTTCGGTGTCCTTTGCTGAGCTTGCGGTTGTGCTCCGTGGCGGGCCTGAGGCCTCGGGATCCGGTGGTGCTGATCCGCTGCGCCGTGTGGCGGATGGTTTTCTGGACGGGCTGGCCGAGATCTCACGGTTGGACGCGAAAAGTGCCGCCCTGAAGGTCTGGCTGGCTGCCGGTTACGCCGCCGCTGCCCAAGCCCTGGCGGCTCCGGCCACGTCGCCCGAGGACCATACCGGGCAGGAGATGGCCGTAGTCGCGGAGGTCGCGTGCGTCCTAACGGTGAGCGAACGGTCCGCTGGGGCGCTGTTGGCCGAGGCGCACTCCCTGACCACGGCCCTGCCACTGACGCTGTCCGCGTTGCAGGCCGGGACGATTTCGTGGCAGCACGCCCGGATCATGGTCGACGAAACCACCAACCTCGACAGGCCGGGCGCGGCGGCGTTGGAGGCGCATTTCCTGGACCCCCACGCGGTGAATCCGGCACGCGGCCCGGCCGGAGAGCTCATCCCCGGAAGGTTCCGGCACAAGGCCCGCACCTGGCGCGAACGCCACCACCCGGTCAGCATCGAAAAACGCCACATCAAGAGCGCAGCCGACCGGCGCCTGGAATATGCCCCGGACCGCGACGGCATGGCCTGGCTATCCGCCTACCTCCCCGCCGACCAGGCCTCGGGGATCTGGGACCGCGCCACCACCGCAGCCCGTGCCCTCCAAGGGCCTCATGAGGACCGGAACCTCAGCCAGCTCCGCGCTGACAGCGTCACCGCCTGGCTTCTCGGCAACAACATCGCCGGCGGCGGAACCGGTGATGAGGGTAGGGAAAAGAGCGGTGGCGCGACCGGCGAAACGAGCGACGAAGAGACCGGGGGCCTCGCTGTGGGTGACCGTGTTCCGTCACCGCGGGCACAGGTCCTCGTTACCGTCCCGGTGTTCTCGCTGCTGGGTGTCACGGATGAGCCCGCCATGCTCGACGGATACGGCCCGATCCCGCCGTCCATGGCCCGCCAGCTCGTCGCCGACGGTGCCGAATCCTTCCACCGCGTCCTGACAGACCCTCGCGACGGTGCACCTTTGGAGATCGGGCGGACCAGCTACCGGCTCACCAAAGCCCAACGCCAATGGCTACGGTTGCGCGACGGAAAGTGCCCGTTCCCCGGCTGCAGCAACCACTCCCTCGACAACGAAGCAGACCACCTCCTCGCCTGGGCCCACGGCGGCCGTACCGGGATCAGTAATCTCGGCCAGCCATGCCGCAAGCACCACCGGCTCAGACACATCACCGGTTGGAAACCCACCGGCGCTACCAAGAACGAACCGCCAAGCTGGATATCACCCACCGGACGCCACTACCAAAGCGAACACCCCGACTGGGAACCACCGAATTTGCCAGCGTCGGAAACAACAGGAGCCTTGTGCACCACGCCGCCTTAGCGCAGGCCATGTCGCGGGCTGGGTTTTGAGGCGCAGCGATAGCCGCGGAGTCCGACAAGCCGGAGTGCCACAGCCGCGCCGCAATAAACCGGCGTACCACAGCCGCGTCGCCACAAACATGCGGCCGGTGTCCGGCCGCGCCAGCTGGGTAGGGCTTCATGTGTCCGGCTGCCCAGCTCTGCAGGGCCTCACGTGTCTGTGAGGATCCTCTCGCGCCTTTGGGGGAACCAACGCAGAAACCCCCGCCGCTTTTGCAAGCGGCGGGGGTTTCATCTGTGCCCTCGATTGGAATCGAACCAACGACCTTCTGCTCCGGAGGCAGACGCTCTATCCCCTGAGCTACGAGGGCAATTCAGGGATCCTGCCGTTGCCAGCGGGACGTCCTAGAGCTTAGCAGGAAGGTGCCTGCAAGGAAAAACGGCCCTGTTCAGTAGCCCGAAAAAGAGTCCACGTGCACCCGGCGCGAGCCGGCCTTGTGGGCTGCACGGCGCAGCGATGCGACGCTCGCAGGGGACCCGGAGATGTAGACAGCGCGGCCGGCAATGTCGGGGACGAGGGCCTTCAGGGAATCTCCGTCCAGCCGGGCGCCAGCTGCAGCGCCCCCGGATCCCAGCGTCCCGGCATCAGTGATGAACGACGGCGGGACCGAACCGTCTGCGAGGCGTGCCAGGATGCGCGCCCCGGACGCCTGCAGCTCGGCCGGGTAGGCAATTTCCGCAGAATTGCGCGCCAGCAGCAGGAGAACCACGTCCCGGTCCTGCGCGGCGCCGGAAGCCAGATGCGCAAGATAGGGCGTGATACCGATGCCCGCGGCGATCAGGAGGACAGGGGTCCGGGGATCGCGGGGCAGGACAAAATCTCCGCCCACGGACGTGGCGGCCACCTCATCGCCAGGCTTCAGGTCCAGCAGGACTTTCTTCGCCGCCGACAGGGGCTCCGCCGTCCGGACGCCAAACTTCACAGTCTCCGAACCGGGGGCGCTGGTCAAACTGAACACCCGGCGTCGGCCTTTACCGTCAGACTTGGCGTGCGGCAGATCCAGTTCCATGTACTGTCCCGGCACAAACCGGACGGGCCGGGACGGTTCAAAGGCGAACTCTGTGGTGCTGGGCGTCAGGGGACGGGAGCCAGCGAACCTGAGCCTGAGCCCGCCGCGTTGGCCCACAAGGAACGCCAGCAGGTTGCCGACCAGCAGGGCCAGTTCCGGCGAGTTGGCGATGAAGCCGAAGTTGTACGGCACCGCGAACACCACACCAACCAGTGCGGCGAGCGCGAGCTGCTGCCAGCGGCGCGGAGCGAGGGTGAGCGGCTCCGTCAGCATAAAGCCGACGAAGAACAGCAGCGGCCGCTGCGCCAGGGCCTGCCAGAGTGCGCTGCCCAGGGTAAGCCCTGCCTGCAGCAGCTCAGCGCTCACAATTGATGTGGCAACCACAAGGAACACGGCCGCCATGAGCAACTTACGCGTCCGGTAGAGCACCAGGAGGACGCCCGGGACCAGCAGCCACAGCATGGCAGGTGTGGCGGCCCACCAAGTTGCGATGTTCAGGCCCGTCAGCCCGGTGACAAACGCCCCGGCGGCGGTGGGGTTGAAGATGTGCCGGCCACGCCAGGCCAGCGCGTATTTCGAAGCGGAGGCCAGCACACACGCCAGGGCCACTCCCGCCATATCCAGGGGCATAAAGGAGGGCCAGAACAGGAAATACAGGAGCAGGCCGGTGATCAGCGACGACTCGGGATGCGGGCGGACGTGGAAAAGGGCAGCCAGCCCTCGGTTGGACACGTAGGTCAGGCCAAGACACAGCACTAAGTGGACGAGCATCTGCGGGATGCCGAACGTCAGCCAGCCAAGGGCATTCAGCAGGAGGCTGTACGCGGCAAGTGCTGCCAGCACCAGCAGGATCAGCCGGTACATTGTGTACTTGCCCAGCAGGGTGTCCAGCCGGCCGGCAGTGAAAACGGCGGTTGCCTTGGGGGCATCAACGGGGCTCATGAGAACAGTGTCCCTTCAAATCCGGCCGAGTAGGCAGCACTTCCATCAGAAAAAACGGTCAGCCAGGAAAAGTCGAAGCTCCGTTCCAGCTCTTTGCCGGGGACAAAGAACAGGGCGGTGGCCAGGGCATCGGCCACCATGGTGCTTTCCGCCATGGTCCACGTGGCTACCGCCGTACTGACGGGCAGGCCTGTTATGCCATCGAGCACATGGTGCAGGCCGTCGCCCCACGCCCGTCTGTTTGAGGCTGACGCGCACAATGCGCCGCCCGCTAGCGGCACGGTCCCGATGGCCCTCGCCGGATCGTACGGGTGTTCCATCGCCACGGAGACCGGATTAGGCCCGCGGTGCAGCAGGTCGCCGCTGGCATCAATCACGAAGGAGTCCACGCCGCAGGAGCGCAGCTCAATAGCGAGAAGGTCCACCAGTTGCCCCTTACCGGCGGCACCGATGTCCAGGACCAGGGGAGCGGTGGTGGTCAGCACGTTGCCGTCCCACGCCAGGACGTCCTCCCAGCGGGGTGCCGGAAGCGCGTTTCCTGCCGGCCGCAGGGAATAGGCGGCGTCGTACCCGAGGCGCTCCAGGCTGCCGCCGATCAGCGGCGTCATTGCACCGCCGGTGATCTCATAGAGCGAGCGGTACAGCCGGCCAAGGTCCGCCGCTTCCGGCGGCAGTTCATACCGCCCGGGCTGTTGGGCCATGGCACCGACGGTCGAATTGGGCCTAAACCGGGACCAGTCGCCGTCGTACCGTTCCACGAGGGCGAGCAGCCGGGCACGGACGCTGGCGTCAAGCGGACGGGGGGTGGAGATTTCCCAACGGGTTCCGATCCCGTCGAAGCGGAAGTCCTCCGGGTCCGGCACGGCCTACTGGGCCTCGGACTTGATCTTGTCCAGGGCCTGGTTGAAACCGCCGCTGGTGAGCGAGGATCCTGCCACCTTGGAGACGTTGAGTTCGTCGATGCTCTTGCCCACAACCTGCGCTGCGATCCCGCCGGCGAATTCGCCCTGGAATTTCCGCGTGTTGGGGTTCGAGGGGTGCTGGGTGATGTTCACAGCCGTGACCGTGCCCGCGGCGAGCGTCAGCTCAACCCCCACGGTTTCGGTGCCGTTGGGGGAAACATAGGTGCCGTCAGCGCTGTAGGTGCCGTCCTGGTACAGGGAGGCGCTGCTGGCCGGCGATGATGCCGTGCCGGAAGGGGCCGTGGTGGCGCCGGACGTGCTGTCGGAAGTCGCAGCGGGCACCGCGGGCGTGGCCGACGGCGCGCAGCCGGCCACTGTTCCAGCGAGGGTCAGGCCGGCGATGCCGACGAAAACACTCTTGCGGACTGACGGTCTCATGATGGGGCTCGTTTCGTGGGCTGGGTGCTTACGCTGTACTCAACATCGGATTCAGCGTAATGGTTCACCCTGTGAATCGGCAGTGCGTCCGCTGTGAGGAAAAGTTGTGCGGAACCAGTCACGCACCACCCCCAAATTCGTCCCAGTGGCGGCCCCCGGTAGGCTAGAGGGGTGACTCCCGAAGAACTCTCCCTCGCCATATCCGCCTGCCTGAAAGACGCCGTCGCCGCTGGCGAAATCGCGCTTTCCGCATCAGCTGTCCCTGATGAGGTGCGCGTGGAGCGACCGAAGAACCGGGAGCACGGCGACTGGGCCACCAGCATCGCCCTCCAGCTGTCCAAGCAGGCCGGCACCAACCCGCGCGAATTCGCCACCGTCCTGAGCGCCCGCCTGAAGTCCATCAACGGCGTCGCTGCCGTGGATATCGCTGGCCCCGGCTTCCTGAACATCACCGTGGACGCCGCCGCTGCGGGTGCCCTGGCGAAGGCCATCGTGGAAGCCGGACGTGACTACGGCACCACCACCACGCTCGCCGGCCACGTGGTGAACATGGAATTTGTGTCGGCGAACCCCACCGGTCCGCTGCACATCGGCCACACTCGCTGGGCCGCCTTGGGCGATGCCATTGCCCGTGTGCTGCGTGCTTCGGGCGCGGAGGTCACCGCCGAGTACTACATCAACGACGCCGGTTCGCAGATGAACGTGTTCGCGAACTCTGTTTACTCGCGGCTGCATGGACTTCCGGTGCCGGACGGCGGCTACCCGGGCCAGTACATCGCCGATCTCGGCCACGACGTCCTCACCCAGCACCCCGACATCCGCGAACTCACCGAGGTCGCCGCACTTCCTGTCATCCGCGCCGCCGCCTACAAGGCCCAGATGAAGGACATCAAGGACACCCTTGCCGATTTTGGCGTTGCGTTTGACGTCTACTTCTCGGAACAGGAACTGCACGACGCCGGCCACATCGAAAGTGCCGTCGCCCGCCTTCGCGAGCAGGGCCACGTGTTCGACGACGGCGGTGCGGTCTGGTTGCGCACCACCGACTTCGGGGACGACAAGGACCGCGTGATGATCCGCGCGAACGGCGAACCCACGTACTTTGCCGCGGACGCTGCATACTACCTCTCCAAGAAGGACCGCGGCTTTACGGAAAAGATCTACCTCCTGGGCGCGGACCACCACGGTTACATCAACCGCCTCAAGGCCATTGCGGCCTGCGCGGGCGATGATCCCGAGGTGAACATCGAAGTGCTGATCGGCCAGCTGGTGTCCGTTAACGGCGCCAAGCTGTCCAAGCGTGCCGGCAACATCATCGAGCTCAAGGACCTCATCGACTGGCTGGGCAAGGACGCCGTGCGGTACTCCCTGGCCCGCTTCCCGGCGGATTCCCCGCTCACCCTGGATCCTGATCTGCTGAAGAAGCACAGCAACGAGAACCCGGTGTTCTACGTCCAGTACGCCCACGCCCGGTCCCGCGGCACCGCCCGCAACGCCGTGGCTGCCGGCGTGGACCGGAGCGCGTTCGATGCTTCACTTCTGGATCACGCCACGGAAAACGAACTGCTCTCCTACCTGGGCAGCTACCCCTCGATTGTGGCCAAAGCCGCCGAACTGCGTGAACCCCACCGTGTGGCCCGCCATCTCGAGCTCATTGCCGGCGCCTACCACCGCTGGTACGACGCCTGCCGTGTTGCCCCGCAGGGCGACGAAGCCGTCACCGACGTCAACCGCACCCGCCTGTGGCTGAACGACGCCACCAGCCAGGTGCTGGCTAACGGACTGGACCTGCTGGGCGTGTCCGCACCGGAACGGATGTGAAACTGATGTCGGCACAGGAAACTTCGACGCAGAAGGTGTCAGCACAGGACACCAACAGCGGGTCCCCGCTGGCTCCCGAGTGGCTCGCCGTTCCCGCGGACCTGAATGCCCTCCACGAGCCCATGTGGGCGCAGGATGTGCGGAAGAACGACGCCGGTGAGCTCGCCATCGATGGCATCGCAGTCAGCGAGCTCAAGGCGCAGTTCGGCACGCCGCTCTTTGTGATGAGCGAGACAGACTTCCGGGCCCGCGCACGTTCCTTCAAGGATGCCTTTGATGCCGCGTTTGCCGACATCTGCGGGGGAGTGGACGTCTACTATGCTGGCAAGTCCTTCCTGTGCACAGCAGTAGCCGCCTGGGTGGCGGACGAAGGACTCCGGCTGGACACCTGTTCCGGCGGCGAGCTCGCGGTGGCGGCCCGGGCCGGCATCAAGGGCGAAAACCTGGGCCTGCACGGCAACAACAAATCCGACGCCGAGATCAACCGGGCGCTGGATATGAAGCTGGGACGAATCGTGGTGGACAGCCTCGATGAGCTGGACCGCGTGGCCAAAATCGCCTCGGACCGCGGCGAAATTGCCAAGGTCATGCTGCGCCTGACTCCCGGCGTCCACGCGCACACCCACGAGTTCATCGCCACCGCCCACGAGGACCAGAAGTTCGGTCTCTCCATGGCCGGGGATACCACCGAGCAGGCCGGACTGTCAGCAGCGGAGGAGGCTGTGGCTGCGGCCACGGGATACGCCAGCATCGAACTGCTGGGCCTGCACTGCCACATCGGCTCGCAGATCTTCGAGCCGGACGGCTTTGAACTCGCCGCGCAGAAGCTCCTGCGCTTCCACGCTGCCATGCAGGAAAAGTACTCCATCGTGATGCCCGAGCTGGACCTCGGCGGCGGCTACGGCATTGCCTATACCCCGGTGGACACCCCGCGCCCCGCAGCTGACGTCGCGCAGGCGATGGCCGCCGTCGTGCGTTCCACGTGTGCTGAGCTGGGTATCACTGCTCCCCGGATTTCGATCGAACCCGGACGCGCAATTGTCGGCAGCACCACCTTCACGTTGTACGAGGTGGGTACCCTGAAAACTGTCCGCGTCGACGCGCCGGGCGATTCAGAGGCCAACGAGAACGTTACGCATCCGCGCCGCTATGTGTCAGTGGACGGAGGCATGAGCGATAACGCCCGCCCGGTGCTCTACGACGCGGATTATTCGGCGATTCTGGCCTCCCGTACGTCCGCCGCGTCCCCGCAGCTGTCCCGCGTGGTGGGCAAACATTGCGAGAGCGGCGACATAGTTGTTAGAGATGTATATCTGCCCGAGGACGTGGCAGCCGGTGATCTGCTTGCTGTACCGGGGACCGGCGCCTACTGCTGGGCCCTGTCAAGCAACTACAACTATCTGGCCCGGCCGGGCGTTGTCGCGGTGCGCGGCGGATCTGCCCGGCTGATTGTCCGCGGGGAAACCGAAGAAGATCTGCTTAACCGCGACATGGGAGTGCCGAATGACTGAATTGCGAACCCTGAAAGTAGCCCTGCTGGGCTGTGGCAACGTTGGGGCCCAGGTTGCGCGGATTCTCATTGAGGACGCCGACGCCCTTGCCGCCCGTACCGGGGCCCGCCTGCAGCTCAGCGGCATCGCGGTGCGCAACGTCAATGCCAAGCGGGATGTGGACCTGCCGCAGGACCTCTTCACCACCGACGCCGACACCCTGGTCAAGGACGCCGACCTGGTGATCGAGCTTATGGGCGGGATCGAGCCTGCCCGCACGCTGATCCTCTCCGCGCTGCGCAACGGCGCCTGTGTAGTCACCGGCAACAAGGCCCTCCTCGCCCAGGACGGCCCCACCCTCTACGAAGAGGCCGACAAGGCCGGTGTGCAGCTGTCCTACGAAGCCGCCGTAGCCGGTGCCATCCCCATCCTGCGCCCCATCCGGGACAGCCTGGCCGGAGACCGCATCACCCGCGTGCTGGGTATCGTCAACGGCACCACCAACTTCATCCTGGACCAGATGGACTCCACCGGCGCCCAGTTTGCGGACGCCCTCGCCGAGGCCCAGCGGCTCGGCTACGCCGAAGCTGACCCCACCGCCGACGTCGAAGGCCACGATGCTGCCGCCAAGGCTGCCATCCTTGCCTCGCTGTCCTTCCATACCCGCTTCTCGCTGGAGGACGTCTACTGCGAGGGCATCACCAAGGTCAGCGCTGCCGACATCGCCTCCGCCAAGGAAGCCGGATTTGTCATCAAGCTGCTGGCCATCGCGGAAAAAATCGTCGGCGCCGACGGCGGCGAGGGCATCTCCGTGCGCGTCCACCCGACGCTCCTGCCGCGCGAACACCCGCTGGCGGCCGTCCGCGGCGCGTTCAACGCCGTCTTCATCGAGGCTGAAAACGCCGGGGAACTGATGTTCTACGGCCAGGGCGCCGGTGGAACTCCGACGGCGTCCGCAGTGCTGGGTGACCTCGTCTCCGCAGCTCGCCGCCTGGTCCTGGGCGGCCCCGGCCGCACGGAGACCACCACCGGCCACGTGCCGGCCCTGCCGATCGATGCCTCGGACACGAGCTACTACATCGGCCTCGATGTTGCCGACCAGGCCGGTGTGCTTGCGCGCATCGCCCAGCTCTTTGCGGAGAACGGCGTCTCCATCGAAATCATGCGGCAGACCATCCACCGGGACGCAGAGTCCAACGTGGAGTCTGCCGAACTGCGGATCGTTACCCACCGCGCATCAGAGGCTGCCCTCGCAGCAACCGTCGAGGCCATCAAGAGCCTCGACGTCATCAATTCAGTGACATCCGTTCTGCGGGTAGAAGGAGTCTAAGTGGCTCACCAATGGCGCGGCGTTATCCGCGAATACGCTGACCGGCTGCCCGTAACGGAATCCACCAGGGTCATCACGCTGGGCGAAGGCGGCACTCCGCTGGTCCACGCGCAGAAGCTCTCCGAGCTCACCGGTTCCACGGTGTACCTGAAGGTCGAGGGGATGAACCCCACCGGTTCGTTCAAGGACCGCGGCATGACCATGGCCATGACGGCCGCCGTTGCGTCCGGCGCCAAGGCCGTGGTGTGCGCGTCAACCGGCAACACTTCCGCGTCCGCCGCGGCCTACGCCACGGCAGCGGGACTGAAATGCGCTGTGCTGGTCCCCGAGGGCAAGATCTCAATGGGCAAGCTGAGCCAGGCCATCGCGCACGGCGCCACGCTGCTCCAGGTGGACGGCAACTTCGATAACTGCCTGGACATTGCTCGGAAGCTGGGGGAGTCCTACCCGGTGTTCCTGGTCAACTCCGTGAACCCGGCCCGCATCCAGGGCCAGAAGACGGGCGCGTTTGAGATTGTTGATTCGCTTGGCGATGCTCCGGACATCCACGTCCTGCCCGTAGGCAACGCCGGCAACATCACGGCGTACTGGAAGGGCTACAAGGAGTACTCGGCGCCGTTCGAATCCGACACGGCCGGAACCTTGCCCGCCGTGTCCACCAAAACCCCGCAGATGTGGGGCTTCCAGGCCGCCGGCGCGGCACCGTTCGTGGCAGGGCACCCCATCACGGAACCGGACACCATCGCCACTGCCATCCGGATCGGCAACCCGGCGTCCTGGGACGGTGCCATCGCTGCACGTGACGAGTCCGGCGGATTCATCGACGCCGTGACTGACGAACAGATCCTCGATGCCCACCGCTGGCTGTCCGCCCGCGAAGGCGTTTTTGTGGAGCCCGGCTCCGCCGCCGGTGTGGCCGGCCTGCTCAAGAAGCACGCCGCCGGTGAAGTTCCCACCGGCAAGACCATCGTTATCACCGTTACCGGCCACGGCCTCAAGGACCCCCAGTGGGCCCTCCGGACCGAGGACGGCAGTGAAGTGCAGCCGATCAAGGTCTCGAACGACGTCGTGACAGTCGCAGCTGAACTGGGACTGGAAGAAAAGTAGCCTTGGAAACCACCTCGCCCACCGCCGTTGACCTGCCCGTCATCGAAGCAGGCCAGCGCGTCACCGTCAGGGTCCCGGCCACAAGCGCCAACCTCGGACCGGGTTACGACAGCCTGGGCCTCGCCCTGGCACTACACGACACCCTGACGGTGGAAAGCCTCGAATCCGCTGAGCTCGTCTTCGAGCTCAGCGGCGAGGGGGCGGACACGCTGCCGCAGGACGCCAGTCACCTGGTGGTCAGGGCGATGGAGGCTGCCTTTTCCCGGCTTGGATACCGGCACGGTGGCCTCAGGATCACGGCGACGAACGTCAACCCCCATGGCCGGGGTCTGGGATCATCGGCGTCGGCAGTGGTGGCGGCCGTCTCGGCCGCCAATGCCATGGTGCCCGAAGCGGCGCGTCGCGGGCGGGACTGGATCCTGCAGCTGACCAGCGAGTTGGAAGGCCATCCGGACAACGTCGCGCCCGCGATTTTCGGCGGACTGGCGCTGTCATGGCAGGACAGTGACCGGTACAGCAGCACGTGCGCTACCGTGGCCGGTTCCGTGATTCCCATCGTGGCCGTCCCCGATTTTGAATTGTCCACCGAGGCCGCGCGCGCCCTGCTGCCGGCGTCTGTGGGCCATCATGCGGCGGCCATGAACTCCGGACGGGCTGCGCTGCTGATCCATGCGCTGACCCAGAAGCCCGAGTTTCTGCATGCCGGCACGGAGGATTACCTGCACCAGAGTTACCGGGCCGAGGCGATGCGGCCCAGCGCGGCCCTCATCAGGGCACTGCGCAACGCGGGCCACGCGGCAGTGGTTTCGGGTGCAGGACCTACGGTCCTGGTTCTCGCCGACGGCGAAGCTGAAGCCGCCGAGGTCCTTGGGTTTATTGAGTCCTTTACAGAGGCGAACACGCCGGGCATCGGCTGGCGCGTGCTGAAGCTGGCAGTGGACGTCGAAGGTGCTAAGGTGGAATTGCACCGGCGGTAATTCCGCCTATCTGATCGGCAGCTGCATTCAGTTGTTAGTGATCTCCTACTGCGCAATATTTTCCGGTGCCGCCTGCTTGGTCTGTCGCAGGAATCTGCAGCTGAATTGTCTGCCCCTGAATCGTCAGCCCAGCGCCCCGCCATTAATCGGTGCGTGAGGTGAATCAGTATCCGGCCCTGCTGGCCGAAATCCAACCGGCAAGACCGAAAATGCGGCTGCAGATCTGAACTGCAGCCCAGATCAAATCATCGCGTCCAGCTCCCAGTCTGGACGCCGTCGAGGGGGAAGGATCCTTCGTGACCGAAACCACTGAGCTGTCTTCAGCTGTGGAACCATCAACTTCTGCTGCCGGATCGTCAACGGCCGCACCCGCCAAGAGCAGTGGCCTCGCCGGCCTCAAGCTCGCCCAGCTGCAGGCACTTGCCAGCCAGCTGGGGATTTCCGGTGGATCCCGCATGCGTAAGGGGGATCTGGTGACCGCCATTTCTGCCCATCGCGCAGGCACGTCAGCCAGCAAGGCCCCGGCCAAGGCTGCCGAGAAGGCGACCGAAAACCACGTAGCCCCGGCCGCTGCCGTACCGGTGGCTGCCGCAAGCGAAACCTCGGAGGCCCCGGCCGCTGATGGGACCCGTGCCCGTGGCCGTGGACGCAGCCGCCGCGCTGTCAGTGACGGAGTAGTAGCGGCCCCCGCCGCGGCAACGGCCACTGAAGCTCCGGCCGCCGCACCCGTTGAGGCTCCGGCGTCAGCGCCCGTTGAGGCCGGCGCAGCAGCTGAGGGCGAACGCCGCCAGCCGCGTACCCGTAACCGCCGCCGCGGCGATGCGGCCGCCACGTCAACGCAGGCAGAAGCCACTGAGGCTCCGGCCGAGCAGCCCGCCGCTGAACAGCGCCAGGCTGACCGCACCGAAACCCAGCGTGCTGATTTCCAGCGCACAGAAACCCAGGGCGCCGAATCCGGCGACGGCCAGCGTGCTGACCGCCGCGAGAGCGGTCGCACCCGTGGCGCCCGCGACACCGCAGCCCGTGAAACCACGGCTCGTGACACCACTGCCCGTGACACCACCGCCCGCGAAACCACCGCCCGCGAGACCACCGCCCGCGAGACCACCGATGGTGGCCGCGACAACGCAGGCAGCCGTGACGCCGGCCAGCGTGACGGCGCCCGTCGCGATGACAATCGCGACAACACCCGCGATAACGACGATTCCGACGGCGGCAGCCGCCGTAACCGCCGCAACCGCCGCGACCGGAACGACCGCAATGACCGGAGCGACCGCTCCGGTGGCGGCCAGGAGAGCCGAGACAACTCGCGTAACGACCGCTTCCGCGACCGCAACGACCGCCGTCGGGGACGCGCCCAGGGACCGGACGTCGACGACGTCGAGGTCACCGAGGACGACGTCCTGCTGCCCGTCGCCGGCATCCTGGACGTGCTGGAGAACTACGCGTTCATCCGCACGTCCGGTTACCTGCCGGGTCCGAACGACGTTTACGTCTCTCTGGCCCAGGTCAAGAAGTACAACCTGCGCAAGGGCGACGCCTGCGTGGGTGCCATCCGTGCACCGCGTGAAGGCGAAGACCGCAGCCAGCAGACCGCACGGCAGAAGTTCAACGCCCTGGTCCGCGTCACCTCCGTGAACGGAAAGACGCCGGAAGAGCTCAAGGACCGCGTCGAATTCGCCAAGCTGGTTCCGCTGTACCCGTCCGAGCGCCTGCGCCTGGAGACGGATCCCAAGAAGATCGGCCCCCGCGTCATCGACCTGGTTGCCCCGATCGGCAAGGGCCAGCGCGGCCTGATCGTCTCGCCGCCGAAGGCCGGCAAGACGCTCATCCTGCAGTCCATCGCCAACGCCATCACCACCAACAATCCTGAGGTCCACCTCATGATGGTGCTTGTTGACGAACGCCCCGAAGAAGTGACGGACATGCAGCGCACCGTCAAGGGTGAGGTCATTGCCTCCACCTTCGACCGTCCCGCCGATGACCACACCACGGTGGCCGAGCTCTCCATCGAACGCGCCAAGCGCCTCGTGGAAATGGGCATGGACGTGGTGGTCCTCCTGGACTCCATGACCCGTCTGGGCCGCGCCTACAACCTGGCAGCACCGGCCTCCGGCCGTATCCTGTCCGGTGGTGTCGACTCTGCCGCACTGTACCCGCCGAAGCGCTTCTTCGGTGCAGCCCGCAACATCGAAAACGGTGGCTCGCTGACCATCCTGGCAACCGCGCTCGTGGAGACCGGTTCCAAGATGGACGAGGTCATCTTCGAAGAGTTCAAGGGCACCGGCAACATGGAGCTCCGCCTGTCCCGCCAGCTGGCGGACAAGCGCATCTTCCCGGCCGTGGACGTCAACGCGTCCGGTACCCGCCGCGAAGAGAACCTGCTTTCCCCCGAGGAAGTCAAGATCATGTGGAAGCTGCGCCGCGTCCTTTCCGGACTCGAAACGCAGCAGAGCCTTGAGCTGCTGACCAACAAGATCCGGGAGACCCAGAGCAACGTCGAGTTCCTCATGCAGGTCCAGAAGACAACGCTTGGCGCGAAGTCGGATAACGACAAGTAGCTGCGCTCACCGCTCAAAACATGCCGGCCTGATGGCCGGCATGTTTTGGGCGGTTCGTCGTTAAGTCCCGTGAAACTAGACTTGTAAGAGTCGAAAGAGGTTTTGAAATGTTTGAGTCCGTACAGGGCCTGCTTGATGAGCATGATGCTATCCAGGCGCAGCTTGGTGATCCTGCTGTCTATGCTGACCAGCGGCTGGCCCGGAAGCTGGGGCGGCGTTCTGCGCAGCTCAATGGCATCGTGGAGGCATACAACAAGTGGCATGCCCTGGAGGACGACCTCGCCGCTGCGAAGGAAATGGCCTCGGAGGACCCTGAGTTTGCTGCCGAGGTTCCCGTGCTGGAGGAAGCGCTGGAGCAGGCTTCGGCGAAGCTGCGCAGGCTCCTCATTCCGCGGGACCCCGACGACGCCCGCAACGTGATCCTTGAGGTCAAGGGCGGCGAAGGTGGCGATGAAGCCGCACTGTTCGCCGGCGACCTTTTGCGGATGTACACCCGGTACGCGGAATCCCGCGGCTGGAAGACTGAACTCATCTCAGCCAACGAATCCGATCTCGGTGGCTACAAGGACGTCCAGATGGCCGTCAAGGGCAACTCGAACGATCCTGCCGAGGGCGTCTACGCAAGGCTCAAGTTCGAAGGCGGCGTCCACCGCGTGCAGCGTGTGCCCGTCACCGAATCCCAGGGCCGCATCCACACCTCCGCCGCCGGCGTCCTGGTCCTCCCCGAAGTTGACGAGCCCGAAGAGCTGGACATCAACCAGAACGACCTCAAGATCGACGTCTACCGCTCCTCCGGTCCCGGTGGCCAGTCCGTGAACACCACGGACTCCGCTGTCCGCATCACGCACCTTCCCACCGGCATCGTGGTGGCCATGCAGAACGAGAAATCCCAGCTGCAGAACCGCGAAGCAGGCATGCGCGTGCTCCGCGCCCGCATCCTGGCGCACCAGCAGGAAATCATCGACGCCGAGAACTCGGCCCAGCGTAAATCCCAGATCCGCACCATGGACCGTTCGGAGCGCATCCGCACGTACAACTACCCGGAAAACCGGATCGCGGACCACCGCACCGGCTACAAGGCCTACAACCTGGACCAGGTCATGAACGGGGACCTGGAACCGGTCATCCAGTCCGCCATCGAGATGGACGAACAGGCACGCCTGGACGCCATCGGCGACTAGCCGCCGGCACCCATGACACTCGGGTCTGGGCAGTCCCTCGCGGCTGCCGTCAGCGAGGCCACGGTGATCCTCCGGGACGCCGGGGTCCCCAGCCCCCGCGTCGACGCGGAACTCCTGGCGGACCACCTGCTCGGTGTGGGGCTCGGCAGGCTCCGGGCGATGATGCTGGGGGACACTCCAGCGCCTGTTGGCTATGCCGAACTTGTCGCTGAACGGGCCCAACGGATCCCGCTGCAGCACATCACCGGAGTGGCGCACTTCAGGTATCTGGAGCTCGCCGTCGGGCCGGGGGTTTTTATCCCCCGGCCGGAAACAGAGTCCGTTGTGCAGCTGGTCATCGACCACGTCAAAGGGATGGCACACCCGCGGATTGTTGACCTGGGCACGGGCTCGGGCGCAATAGCCGGCTCCATCGCCCACGAGGTGCCCGGCGCTGAGGTCCACGCCGTGGAATACAGTCCGTTCGCGCACGCGTGGGCGGCCCGGAACCTGGCGCCCCTGGGCGTCAAGCTGGTGCTGGGGGACCTCCGCGACGCGCTGCCGGAACTTAACGGAACCTTCGACGTCGTAATCTCCAACCCGCCCTACATTCCCGCCGAAGCCATCCCGAATGAACCCGAAGTTGCCCTGCACGATCCTCCCGAAGCCCTGTACGGCGGGGGAGCGGACGGCATGGAACTTCCGACGGCGGCGGCCGCCTCGGCTGCCCGGCTGCTGGTTCCCGGCGGCTACTTCGTGATGGAACACGCGGAAGTCCAGGCCGGCTGGATCGCCGGCATGATGCAGCGGACGGGTGCCTGGCGGGAGATCACCACACACCTGGACCTCAACGGCAAGGAACGCGCCACCAGCGCCGTCCTTGCCGGTCCGCACCACGAGTGATGAAAGAATAGGCCAGTGACCACAACCTACAACTGCACGTCCGAGGATCAGCGCGCCCTTGGCCTGGAGCATGCCCAGCGTGCCATCAGCGAAAAGAAGTGCGTGGTGTTCCCCACGGACACGGTCTACGGAATTGCCGCCGACGCCTTTTCGCCGCAGGCCGTCACCATGCTGTTGGCCTCCAAAGGGCGCAGCCGCACCATGCCGCCGCCGGTACTGATTCCCCGGATCAACGCGCTGGACGGCCTGGCCACAGACGTTTCCGGTGATGCCCGCAAGCTCGCCGAGGCGTTCTGGCCAGGGGGACTGACCCTGATCCTGCACGCCCAGCCGTCACTGGACTGGGACCTGGGCGAGACACAGGGAACGGTGGCCCTGCGTATGCCAGCCGACGAGGTAGCCCAGGAACTCCTGACGCTGACCGGTCCGCTGGCCGTCTCCTCCGCCAACCGGACCGGCCAGCCGCCGGCACAGACCGCCGCTGAGGCTCGTGCCCAGCTCGCGGAGTCCGTGGAGGTCTACCTCGAAGGCGGTTTCCGGCCGGTGGAAGGAACCGACGCCGTGCCCTCCACGATCGTGGATGCCACCGGGACGCTCCTGCGCGTCGTGCGCAACGGCGCTGTGTCCCTGGAACAACTCCGGGAGCACGTTCCGGGCGTCTTGGGCCTGGGCGAGATCCCGATGGCTGAGCCCGAGGAAGAATCTGAACCAGTCGCTCTGCCGGCCGAATCAGTAGACGAAGAGCCGGCCGCTGAAGAGCCGGCAGCCGAAGAAGCTGCCGACGAGCCGTCCGCGCCGGTTCGGGAGACTGACGGGTGAGCCTGGCACGCCAGCACATCCCCGTCCTGGGCGTGGACGCCACGCCGCTCAAGGTTGACGACCTGCTTGAGGTGCTGGCGGGGTTCGTCGCCGACGGGACCAAGCGGACCGTCGTCGGACATAACCTGCACAGTGTCACGCTGACACATTCCGACGCAGGGTTTCGTTCCGTCTATGAGGAGAGCGACGTGGTGCTCCTCGATGGGGCGCCAGTGCTCTGGCTGTGGAGCCGGACGGGGAATGCCGTGGGGCCGGTCATGGAGTACCGGCTGGGTTCCACGGACTGGCTGCCGTACCTGGGCAGGGTTACCGGCCTGAAGCGGATGGCGGTGGTTGGCGCCGGCGCCGAGGCGAACGCCTTGGCTGTCGAAAAGCTCCGGAGCCTTGTTCCCGGTGCAACCGTAGCGGGCCTGCCCGGCGAGGGCTGGAACGACGACGTCGAAACGGCTGCTGTGCGCTGGCTCGCAGAGCAGCAACCCCAGCTAGTCCTGCTCGGGTTGGGCATGCCGCTGCAGGAATCAGTGCTGCAGCGCCGGCTCGGCACGCTCCCGCCGGCCATCTACTGCACCGTGGGCGGCGCGATCGAACAGCTGGCCGGAATCCAGAAACTTGCACCTCGATGGCTCGGGAGGCTCGGGCTGGAATGGGCATGGCGCCTGCTGCTGCATCCCCGCCGCGTGGCGTACCGCGTGTTTGGCGAGCCGTGGGTGCTGCTGTGGCTGCTGGCGCGGCGCCGGCTGCGGCGCGTGTCCTAGAACTTCTGATCCTCCAGCCGCGCGAAGCCCTTGGCACGCAGTCCCTTCGAGAAGGAACTTGCCCAGGCAAGCAGTCCCTTCAGGTCACGGCGCTGCGCAAAATAGCCAAGATAGCCGCCGACGTCGGCCACCAGCGACTTAACCCGGAAATAGCGCCGGATCAGGTACCCGCGGTTGCGGTAGTAGTAGTAACGTTTGAACGCCGAATCCGGCACGATCACATGCCATCGTGCACCAAAGACGTGCTTCGTCTCGGAAAACGCATGCGGGTGGGTGATGGCGGTGGTGGTGACCGTGCCGAACCGGATGCCCGCCTTGCGGAGGCGGATGGTGAAGTCCACCTCGTCGCCGCGGATGAAGAGGCGCATGTCCGGCAGGCCCACCTTGAAAAACACGTCGGACCTGATCAGGGCACCGTTGAAGAAGTGTCCGTCGTTGGGTAGGAAACCTACTTTTTCCAGTTCGGCCCGGTCGTGGGTGACTTTCCCGTCCAGCCGGAAGAAGAAGGACAGCCGGTCGGGATGGCCCGGGGCAACCACCAGCGGGACCACGGCTTCAAGGTCGCGGGCCTCAGCCTCACGCAGCAGCGTGGCGAGGCATTCGGGATCTGCCGGCTCGGCGTCGTCGTCCATCATCCAGACCCATTTGGCACCGCTGGCCACCGCCTTCAGCGCGGCGAGGGCAAAGCCGCCTGCTCCGCCGAGGTTTGCTTCGGAACGGACGTAATCAACATTTGTGTGCCGCGCGGCAACTTCGCGTGCGGGGTCCGTGCCGCTGTCGACAAGGCAGATGGTGTCCACTGCCGCGGACTGCGCATTAATGGCGTCCAGCAGGACGGACAGCTCTTTATGACGGTTAAACGTCACGGCGGCAACTGCAACCCGGACGGTCATGGGGATTCCTTTCAGCATGGCCTTCAGGGGATTCCCCGCTCGCAATGCGCCAGTGTGGCGCGAAGCCATGGAGCCGTTGGCGCTAGTATCTTGACTAGAGTCCACTGTAATACAGCCCTGTAAGGCACTGCGTACAAGAAAAAATGCACTGCCTGCTGCGCGCCCGGCGACGGAGAAGTTTCATTTATCGAAAGTCAGATTCCCCGCCAGTGAGCCCATCGATCGAGGACCACCTGTTCGGGCCGCTGTCCATGCCCGTGCGCACCCGCAGGGTTGCGCCGCACACCGACGAAACGGCCGCTATCGCATGATTATGTACCTGCTTATGGGGCTGACGGCTGCCGTCGTGTCCTACGGAGCCACCTGGGGTGCCCGCGTCATCGGGCACCGGCTTGAACTCCACGCCCCCATCCGCAGCCGTGACATGCATACGACGCCGGTGTCCCGGCTGGGAGGTGTGGCCATCTTCCTCGGCGTGCTGGTGGCCCTCCTTGTCGCCAGCCAGTCCTTCTTCGTCAAGGACATCTACCGGAACAACTTCTCGCCATGGGGCGTCCTGGCGGGCGCGGCGCTGATCGTGCTCGTGGGGATCGCGGATGACCTCCTGGACATCCGTTGGTGGGTGAAGCTCCTCGGCCAGAGCGCCGCAGCCCTGGTGGTGGCCATCTGGGGCGTCCGGATGACCATAGTCCCGTGGGTTCCGGAGCCGATCTACCTGGAGAACGAACTGCTCCGGGTGGTGCTGACGGCTGGGCTGATCGTCACCACGATGAACGCCTTCAACTTCATTGACGGCCTCGACGGGCTGGCCGCCGGCGTGGCCATCATCGGCGGAACTGCCTTCTTCTTCACGGCGTACTGGGTGCACCGGAACGCCGTCCTGTTGGACTATTCGGACCTGGCCACCCTGCTCACCGCCGTCGTCGTTGGCAGTTGCATCGGCTTCCTGCCGCACAACTGGTTCCCGTCCAAGATCTTTATGGGCGATTCCGGTGCCATGCTGATCGGCCTGCTGATGGCGGCCGCCGGCATCGTCTCCACAGGCCAGATCAGCTCAGGGCTGTACGACCGCGCCAACGGTATCTCCACAGTCATACCGATTCTGCTGCCGTTCGCCGTGCTGTTCCTCCCACTGCTTGACCTGGGCCTCGCCGTCGTCCGCCGGACAGCGCGGGGACGTTCGCCATGGTCCGCAGACCGCGGCCACCTCCACCACAAGCTGCTGGATATCGGTTACTCGCACCGGACGGCCGTGATCCTGATGTACCTCTGGACCGCCGTCCTGTCCTTCGGGGGATTGGCCTTTGCAGTCTTCCCCTGGCAAGTTGTATTGGCCGCCGACATCTTCGCCACGCTGGTTACGGGCCTGATTACGGCCTGGCCTTACCTGCGCCGCCACAGTGACCAGTCGCCGGCGTAACAGCGTTCGGATATATTTCTATCTCGTGTAGAATTTAGGGGCAGCCCAAGCTGCCCCTCCACCCAGCCCCAGGGCGCCGACGATTGGGATCTTATGACCTCCAACGCCGAACCCGGACGTTCGTCCGGCAGCGGACCCGTTGGTGTTTCCGGTCCCACGCGCTCGCTGTGGCTTCGCCTCCTCGCACTCAGTTCAGCTGCCGGTGCAGGCGCGCTGATTCTGGCAGGCATCCCGGCTGTGATCCTGAACGGCCCCAGCGGCGTTCTGTCCAGTACTTTGGGCGGCCTCCTGGTGATGCTCTTCTTCGCCATCAGTCTTCTCGTGGGCCACTTCGTGGGGCGCAACAACCCCTCTGGTGCCATCGGAATGTTCGCGGCCACCTACTTTGTCAAGGTCGTGGGTTTCGCGGTTGTCCTGTTTGTGATCGGAGCACCTGCCTGGCTTCACGACCGATGGTTCCTGATTGGTGCCGTTGCCACTGTTGTCTTCTGGCAGGCTGCCGAAATCTATGGCTTCAGCAAGGCGCGCCTGCAGATTTACAACGACCCCGAGCCCAAGGAGCCGAACGATGCCTGATCGGAAACGAACAGCGAAAAACGGTTCCTCCGTGCCCAAGAACGCTGCGCCCACGCCGGGGGTGTCGGCCGAAAACAACGACGGCGGATACAACGCCGGAATGGCCGTCTTTAGCTACATTATTGGCGGAATCATCGTCTGGAGTTTGATAGGGTGGGGTCTGGATTATCTGTGGGGAACCCGCTGGATCGTGCTCGCAGGCGCTCTGCTTGGAGCTCTCGGAGGTTTCTATCTTTCCCACATGCATGGCCTTACCAGTTCCAGAACCACGGCAGGTAAGAGCGGCGCAGACAGCGGCCCGTCCGCGGACGGAAACACAAATGCCAAATAATTTCACAGGGGGAGCTGCGGAGCACAATTCCGCGGGTCCTCGACCAACGCCCAATGATGGACACTGCAGAGAGGAAACGCGTTGATCGCGCTTGCGCTCCCGGCCCAAGATTCAGGAGAGTTCAATCCTCCTGGAATTGAAGAAATGCACCTGCCGGCAATCCTGCCGTGGGGGGTGGCTGACGGATTCTCCAAGCAGATGCTGCTGGTAATCCTGTCGGTCGTCATTATCGCCACATTCTTTCTGCTAGCTGCGCGGAAGCAGCAGCTTGTTCCCGGCAAGCTCCAGTTCGCTGGTGAAATGGCTTATGGCTTTGTCCGAAACGGCATTGCAAAAGACATTATCGGCGGCAAAGACTTCATGAAGTATGTCCCGCTGTTGTTCAGCCTTTTCTTCTTCATTCTGGTGAACAACATCTACGGCGCCATTCCCGTGATCCAGCTCCCGAGCTTCTCGCACGTTGGCGGCGCCTATGTCCTCGCGGGCATTGTGTACGTCACCTGGATTGCCATCGGCATCAAGAAGAACGGCTTGAAGTATTTCAAGCTGGCCACCGTGCCGTCCGGCGTCCCGGTCTACATTCTCCCGATTGTGATCCCGATCGAGATCATCTCGAACTTCCTGGTCCGGCCGGTCACACACAGCCTCCGTCTCTTTGCCACCATGCTGGCAGGGCACTTGATCGTCATGATCGCCGGTTCAGGCATTGAGTTCCTGGTGATGCAGGAGAACATCCTGCTCAAGGGAACCTCCCTTCTGGTCATCGCCGGCGCAGTTGCCATGTACATGCTGGAAGCACTGATCATGGCCCTGCAGGCCTACGTCTTCACGCTGCTGACCGCCATTTACATCGAAGGCGCACTGCACGCGGACAGCCACTAGGCACCCACAAACTTCCCCTCACGGGGATGAAGCAACCCAAACAACCTGCCACATGGGTGGCATCTTGAAAGGAAGAAAAATGGAAGGCACCATCAACGGCTCCCTCAACCTCATCGGCTACGGACTGTCCGCAATCGGCGGTGGTATCGGTGTTGGTCTCGTGTTCGCTGCTTACATCAACGGCGTAGCACGTCAGCCGGAAGCCCAGCGCGTCCTGCAGCCGATCGCATTCCTCGGCCTCGCGCTGACTGAAGCCCTCGCCATCCTCGGCCTGGTCTTCGCTTTCGTTCTCTAGTCTGACTTCAGAACCAAGCGAACATCCAGAACCGAGTAGAAAAGGACGGGTGAATTATGAACCAGGTGATCATCTCAGCTGCCACAGCGGGCGAGACTAACCCACTGGTACCCAACGTCTGGGAAATGGGCGTTGTCCTCGCCGGCTTTGCTGTCCTCATGTTCATCGTGGTCAAGTTCGTTGTCCCGATGTTCGAGAAGACGTTTGCAGAGCGCGCTGAGGCAATCGAAGGCGGCATTGCCAAGGCTGAAAAGGCCCAGGCAGAAGCATCAGCCGCCCTCGAAGAATACAAGCAGCAGCTTACGGACGCCCGCGCGGAAGCTAACCGCATCCGCGAGGAAGCCCGTGCTGAAGGCGCCCAGATCCTTGCAGATCTGAAGGAAAAGGCTGCCGCTGAGTCTGCCCGCATCACGGCACAGGCACACGTGCAGATCGAATCGGAGCGCCAGGCCGCAGTTGTGTCCCTGCGCTCCGAGGTAGGCACGCTGGCCACCACGCTGGCAGGCCGCATCGTTGGCGAAGCACTCAACGATGACGAGCGTTCCGCCCGTGTTGTTGACCGCTTCCTGGCAGATCTGGAGAACCAGAACGCAGGTGCAGCTAAGTAATGTCAGGTGTATCGAGCGAATCGCTGACCACGGCGCTGACCCAACTGGAAGCAAAGCTTCCGTTGGCCTCGCTGCAGTTGGCTAAGGAACTCTTCGGAATCCTGGGAACGGTGGACAGCTCGGCTGGCTTGCGCCGCGCCCTGACTGACCCTTCCCGCACCGGTGACGAAAAGTCGGCGCTTGTCAGGCAGCTTGTTGGCGGAAAAGTCTCCGCTGAGGCTGCGGACATCGCGGGCGGACTGGCCAGTTCACGCTGGGCATCGGCCCGAGATATCGGCGATGCACTCGAGACGCTTGCCGCAACGGTGGTTATCGCTGTTGCTGAAAACAAGTCGGCCGTTTCTGCCTCCGGGATCTCTGGGCTGGAAGAGCTGGAGAACGATCTGTTCTCCTTCAACCAGGCCGTTGCCTCCAACCACGAGGTACAACGTGCTCTGTCGGAGCCGCAGGCCAGTGCTGCAGCGAAGACCGCGTTGGCGCAGAAGCTGCATCCCGGCGCAGGCGAGGAAGCAAAAGTCCTCATCGCGCAGGCAGTTTCCCAGCCCCGCGGCATCAAGGCGACTCGGCTCGTAGCCCGGTTCGCCGAGCTGGCAGCCAAACGGCAGCAGCGCTGGATTGCAACGGTCAGCGTCACCCGTCCCTTGACGGAGACGCAGTTCGCCCGCCTCCAGGCAGGGCTTAATTCCCTGTACGGTCGCGAGCTCAAGATCAACCTCACCGTTGATCCTGAACTGATCGGCGGAATCCGTGTCCAGGTGGGTGACGAAGTGCTCGACGCTTCGGTTATCACCCGGCTGGGACAGCTTCACCGCCAACTGGCCGGATAGCCGGACAAGCACAACTTAACGAAACGAAACCCCGGTCATCGTGAGCAACGATGATCACGAAAACAGGAGAGCAGGGACTGCAGATGGCCGAATTGACCATCAACGCCGACGACGTCCGTATTGCGTTGAACGAGTTCGCGGCGTCCTACGAACCCGGAAACGCTGAGCGCGTAGAGGTTGGCCGTGTAACAACCGCAGGTGACGGCATCGCCCGTGTTGAGGGCCTTCCCTCGGTCATGGCGAACGAGCTGCTTCGCTTCGAAGACGGCACCCTGGGCCTGGCCCAGAACCTCGACGTCCGCGAGATCGGTGTCATCGTACTCGGTGACTTCACCGGAATCGAAGAGGGCCAGGAAGTCCACCGCACCGGGCAGGTTCTGTCCGTACCGGTAGGCGACGCCTTCCTCGGCCGCGTGGTTGACCCCTTGGGCCAGCCCATCGACGACCTCGGCGAAATCAAGACCACCGAAACCCGTGCACTGGAACTCCAGGCGCCCGGCGTAACCCAGCGTAAGTCGGTCCACGAACCGATGCAGACCGGTCTGAAGGCTATCGACGCCATGATCCCGATCGGCCGCGGTCAGCGTCAGCTGATCATCGGTGACCGCCAGACCGGCAAGTCGGCTATCGCCATCGACACCATCATCAACCAGAAGGCCAACTGGGCTTCCGGCGATGTGACCAAGCAGGTGCGTTGCATCTACGTGGCAATCGGTCAGAAGGCATCCACCATCGCGGCCGTCCGTCAGACCCTTGAGGACAACGGCGCACTGGAATACACCACCATTGTGGCTTCCCCCGCGTCTGACCCCGCAGGCTTCAAGTACTTGGCACCGTACGCCGGTTCGGCCATCGGCCAGCACTGGATGTACGGCGGCAAGCACGTCCTCATCGTGTTCGATGACCTCTCCAAGCAGGCCGAGGCCTACCGTGCAGTTTCACTGCTGCTGCGCCGCCCGCCGGGACGCGAAGCCTACCCGGGCGACGTCTTCTACTTGCACTCCCGCCTGCTGGAGCGTTGTGCCAAGCTCTCCGACGAGCTCGGTGCCGGCTCGATGACCGGCCTGCCGCTCATCGAAACCAAGGCAAACGACGTCTCTGCCTACATCCCGACCAACGTGATCTCCATTACCGATGGCCAGATCTTCCTGCAGTCGGACCTCTTCAACGCCAACCAGCGTCCGGCCGTCGACGTGGGTGTCTCTGTGTCTCGCGTGGGTGGTGCTGCGCAGGTCAAGTCCATGAAGAAGGTCTCCGGTACGTTGAAGCTGGAATTGGCCCAGTACCGTGACATGCAGGCTTTCGCCATGTTCGCATCGGACCTCGACGCCGCTTCGCGCCAGCAGCTGACCCGCGGCGCGCGCCTGATGGAACTGCTCAAGCAGGGCCAGTACTCACCGTTCCCGATCGAGAACCAGGTTGTGTCCATCTGGGCAGGTACCAACGGCCACCTCGACGAGGTTCCGGTTGAGGACATCAACCGCTTCGAGACCGAATTCCTGGAGCACCTCAAGCACAAGTCCTCCATCCTGACCACGCTGGCGCAGACCAACGTTATGGACGATGACACCGCTGAAGCACTGAAGACCGCGATTGTGGCCTTCAAAAAGGGCTTCTTCGGTGAAGGTGACAACCGCCTGGTAGGCGCCGGCCACGAGGAGCCCGAAGCTATCTCGGAAGCCGATGTAGACCAGGAAAAGATCGTCAAGCAGAAGCGCTAGTTTCGCTGGCAGGGACTGCCGGAACCCAGAGGTTCCGGCAGTCCCGGCCATCGGGATCTTAGGAAAGGAAAAGTATGGGAGCCCAGATTCGGGTCTACCGCCAGAAGATCAGCTCGACCACGTCGATGCGCAAGATCTTCAAAGCGATGGAACTGATCGCTACCTCGCGCATTGGCAAGGCCCGCGCACGCGTAGCGGCTTCACTGCCTTACGCAAACGCCATTACGCGTGCCGTTTCTGCTGTCGCAAGCCAGAGCGAAATCGACCACCCGTTGGTCACCGAGCCGGCACAAATCCGACGGGCAGCCGTCCTGGTCATCAGCGCGGACCGCGGCCTTGCAGGATCCTACTCGGCGACAGTGCTGAAGCAGGCGGTTGGTCTCACCGAGCTGCTCCACGAGGAGGGCAAAGAAGTCCAGACGTACGTAATGGGCCGCAAGGCTCAGGCGTACTTCGACTTCCGCAACCTTTCTTACGAGCGCGTGTGGACCGGCAACACCGATGCGCCGGAGTTTGGAACCGCACGTGAAGTCGGCGCGGCATTGCTCGAAGCCTTCGCGACAGACTATGAAGAGGGCGGCGTCGACGAGATCCATGTTGTTTACACCCGCTTCAAGTCCATGGTGACGCAGGAGCCGACGGTTATCCGTTTGCTTCCGCTTGAGGTTGTCGAAGAGCAGGCTGCGTCCGAGTCGGACCTCCTGCCGCTCTACGAATTCGAGCCGGAAGCGGAGCAGGTTCTTGATGCCCTGCTCCCGCGCTACATCGAGTCACGCATTTTCGCCGCCATGTTGCAGGCCGCAGCTTCCGAGCTCGCAGCCCGCCAGCGGGCGATGAAGTCCGCTGGTGACAATGCCACGGACCTCATCAAGAAGTACACGCGTCTGCGCAACACTGCCCGTCAGGCTGAAATTACGCAGGAGCTTTCCGAAATCGTTGCCGGTGCCGACGCCTTGAACGCGTCCTAGCCTGCACGGTCCGGTCCAGCTGTACCTGCACTAAAGAACAAATTTAAACCCCACGCCATCTACTGAGTGAAGTGAGAGAGATGACTGCCACTGCTACCGAACACGTAGCCGCAACGTCCGGTGCCACCGGCCGTATTGCACGTGTTATTGGCCCGGTTGTCGACGTCGAATTCCCGGCTGACGCAATCCCCTCGATTTACAACGCCCTCACCACGGAGATAACCCTCAACGGTGAGACCAAGACCATCACGTTCGAGGTTGCCCTGCACCTGGGCGACAACCTCATCCGCGCCATCGCACTGCAGGCTACCGACGGACTCGTCCGCGGCACCAACGTAGTGGACAGCGGTTCTCCGATCACCGTGCCTGTGGGCGACGGCGTCAAGGGCCACATCTTCAACGTCCTCGGCAAGCCGCTGGACGTTGACGAGTCCGAGATCCAGGCTGCGGACTACTGGCCGATCCACCGCAAGGCGCCGGCTTTCGCAACGCTTGAAGGCTCCACCGAGATGCTGGAAACCGGCATCAAGGTCATCGACCTTCTCACCCCGTATATCAAGGGTGGAAAGATCGGCCTGTTCGGCGGCGCCGGCGTGGGCAAGACGGTTCTGATCCAGGAAATGATCACCCGTGTGGCCCGTAACTTCGGTGGTACCTCGGTATTCGCCGGTGTTGGCGAGCGTACCCGTGAAGGCAACGACCTCTGGGTTGAAATGGAAGAGGCAGGCGTCCTCAAGGACACCGCCCTTGTATTCGGCCAGATGGATGAGCCGCCGGGAACGCGTCTGCGTGTTGCGCTGTCCGCCCTAACCATGGCGGAGTACTTCCGCGATGTGCAGAACCAGGACGTGCTGCTCTTCATCGACAACATCTTCCGCTTCACCCAGGCAGGCTCCGAGGTTTCCACCCTCCTTGGCCGCATGCCGTCGGCCGTGGGCTACCAGCCCAACCTGGCTGACGAGATGGGTCTCCTCCAGGAGCGCATCACTTCCACCAAGGGCCACTCGATCACCTCGATGCAGGCCATCTACGTTCCCGCAGATGACTACACCGACCCGGCCCCGGCCACGACCTTCGCACACCTCGACGCAACCACGGAACTTTCCCGTGAAATTGCTTCCCGTGGTCTGTACCCGGCCGTTGACCCGCTGACGTCGACGTCCCGCATCCTGGACCCGCAGTACATCGGTCAGGACCACTACAACACGGCTGTCCGTGTGAAGCAGATCCTGCAGAAGAACAAGGAACTCCAGGACATCATCGCCATCCTTGGTGTTGACGAACTGTCGGAAGAGGACAAGATCGTCGTGTCGCGTGCACGCCGTATCCAGCAGTTCCTCTCCCAGAACACCTACACCGCCAAGCAGTTCACCGGCGTCGAGGGCTCCACCGTGACCATCAAGGACACGGTTGAAGGCTTCACCGCTATCTGCGACGGCGAACTTGACCACGTTGCAGAGCAGGCGTTCTTCAACGTCGGCGGCCTGGACGATGTCGAGCGCCAGTGGGCCAAGATCCAGGAACAGACCAAGTAATATGGCTGAGCTTGAGGTTGAGATTGTCGCAGCGGATCACTTCGTGTGGTCCGGAGCGGCCAAGATGGTCAAGGCCCGCACCAGCGATGGTGAGATCGGAATCCTGCCCGGCCACTCGCCCCTGCTGGCGATCCTGGCCGAAGGTGAACTGGCCATTGAGCCGGTTTCCGGGAACCGCATTGCCGTGGCTGTTGACGGCGGATTCTTCTCCGTCGACAACAACCGCGTGGTGATTGTTGCTGACAACGCCCAACTGGGTGACGCGGCGACTGCTGGGATCCGCTAGCACGACCCTGATGGACGCTCCGACTCTTACGTTCATCGCCTTGGCAATCGTTTTCGGATTGCTGGTTTTCGCACTGTGCCTTTCTGGGGTGCGCCGCTTCAATCTGCGGCGCGCCCTGGGCACGGTGGACGCCTCCATTTGCATTGCTGGAAACAGCTGGCAGATGGGGGTTTGTCGTTACCAGGACAACGACCTTGAATGGTTCCGCCTGCTATCCCTGAGCGTGCGCCCCAAACACAAGTTCAAACGCAGCTCCCTGGAGCTGCTGGGCCGCCGCAAACCCACCGAGGCCGAGGCCGTGAAGGTCCAGCCCGACGTCGTGATTGTCGAGCTGCGCTACGAAGGCCAGGATCTGCGGCTGGCCATGAAATTCGATGCCTACACGGGACTGTCCTCCTGGCTGGAAGCCGGGCCGGTCATCGGTGTGGGTACCTGGCGCTAGCCACGTGGACTGGATTGCTGATATCCGGTTGACCGACGGACCGGTGTACTGGGCCGCCTGGGTCCTTGGTGCCGCCGCCGCACTGTCCCTGGTCTGGCCCCCGCGCGCCCTTGGCCGCCGCCGCTGGTTCCTGAGCGTTGCCGCCGCATCGGCCGCCGCCGCCGTCGTGGTGCTCCTGGTCCATTGGGTCCTCATCTACTGGGCCTCAACCTTTCCCGAAGAACTGCCGTTCGACGTCTTGGCCTGGGTGTTTGCGGCCGTTGCCGCCCTCCTGCTGGTGTTGCTCCGGCTCCCCACGGCGTCGTGGCGTCGCCGAGCGCTGGATGTGCTCGCCCTCCTGGCCGTGGTGCTCCTGGCCGCTGTGCAGATCAACGCGTATTTCGGCCTCAACCGGACAATTGCGGACATGACAGGAACGGCGCTGAGCCGCATCCCGGCCCTGGAACAGAAGCTGATGCGCCAGCCGGACAACCCTGCCACGCCCCTGGACGGATGGAAACCTGCCAATGAGATCCCTGCCGACGGCGTTGTTCGCACCGCGTCCATCCCAGGAACGTCCTCGGGCCTCCAGGCACGCGACTCGTACATCTACCTGCCACCGGCCTACTTTGCTTCGAACCGTCCCAGCCTTCCGGTGCTGCTTCTGGTGCCCGGCCAGCCCGGCGGCCCTGCCGACTGGTTGACCGGCGGGTCGCTCCCGGCACGCATGGACACTTTCGCCGCCCGGCACGGGGGAGTGGCGCCAGTTGTGGTGGTGGTTGATCCCAACGGCAACCAGTCAGCGAACAATCTCTGCATGGACAGCGCCATCGCCCAGGCAGACACTTACCTCGCAGTGGACGTGCCGGCATGGATCTCGGGAACGTTGGACGTGGACCCCGACCACCGGAAATGGGCCATCGGCGGTTTCAGTTTTGGTGCCACCTGCGGAGTTCAGATGGCCACCCGCCACCCGGAGCTGTACACGGGTGTTCTCGCCTTTTCCAGCGAGAGCGAGCCTGCGCTGGCCAAGGAACGCCAGAAAACTGTTGATGCGGCCTTCCACGGCGACACCGCTGCCTTTGATGCCCAGATACCGCTGACGCTGTTGAAGGAGCGCAAATATCCTGGCAGCGTGGCGTATTTCGCGGCCGGGGCCACAGATCCGGAGTTCGTGGCAAATTTGCGGACCCTTGAGGAGGCGGCCCGCGGGGCAGGTTTCACCGTGGGCTCGGACGTGGTGGCACACACCGGCCATTCGTGGGACGTGCTGACTCCCGGCATGGACAATGGGCTTGAGCTGCTGGCCGCACACTGGGGGTGGGCCAGATGAGGGAAGCTGGCGAAACCCGTGCGCCGGCCCTGCTCTGGTCAGCCGTCCTGCTTCCGGCTGTCCGAAGAATGTGGGGCTACCTGCGGTCGGTGCCACTGACCCTCAGTATCCTCGGTATTTTCCTGTTGGTCGGGGCGGCAACCGGCAGCTTCCTCAGCGGGCCGCCGGAGGACCTTCTATCTGTCGCAGGCGTCAGCGCCCCTGGTCTGAAGGCCGGCAACTGGTGGTCCCTGGTGACGTCACTGTTCTTTGCCACCAACCCGCTGGCCTATCTGGTGGCGTCCCTTATGATCCTATTGCTGCTGGGCCTGGCCGAGAGGCATCTTGGGCCACTTCAGGCCGCAGCGTTTTTCCTCGGTGGCCAGTTTGCTGCCGTTACAGTCTTTCTGCTCCTGACCCAGTTGGCGAGGTTTGCGGGAGACGGCTGGCTGGGACTGATGGCGGACTACAGCCTGATCGGACCCTACGCCGCCGTCCTGGCGGCTTCGCTGGCAGCGAGCGGCAGGATTCCGGTCCTGTGGCGGCGCCGGTTGCGGACGGGGCTGCTCTCGGTGTCGCTCCTGCTGGTCCTGTATGTGGGGCATGCCGAGACCGTCATCGGCCTGGTTGGTGCAGCGGTAGGACTCGCGGCCAGCTGGTGGAACCAGAACGACCACGGCCAGCTTCACCCGCCCCGTTCGAGTGGCAGGGAAACCAGGAACCTGCTGGCCCTGACGGTTGCCGTGTTCGCCGTGGGCCCTATCCTTACCGCCGTTGCCCGGACGCCCACCGGCCCGCTGGCGCTGCTCCGGGACGTGGTGCTGAATCCCATGCCCACACTGGGCCAGCTTGAAGCAAACTGCGGAGCAACAGTGGAGGCATCCTGCCTGGAGGTGGGGCGGACGGGCTTCGCGGGACCCTTTGGCCTCGCCCTGGCAGTAGTGCCGGTGGTTCTGCTCCTCATCTGTGCTGACGGAATGCGCCGCGGCCGCCGCATGGCACTGCGCATCACGTTGGCCCTTCAGTTGGCGGTCACGGCGATGGCCGCCGTCTACCTGGCCCTGTTCGCGCTGATCCCGCACTATCCCGCGCGGCCGCATACGGCCGCCATGGGTTCGGGTTTTGCCCACATCCTGCCTTTGGTGATCGTCCCGCTGCTGCTGGCGGTCCTGCTCTGGGTTAACCGCCGCCAGTTCCGCGTCGAGACGATTCCAGCCGCCCGTCGTCGGCTCCTGACGGTGGTAGGTGGCGTCTGGCTCCTCCTGGCCGGGAGCTACGCCCTGGCCTGGTTTGCCGCTGGGGGAATGACGCGCGACGGCGGCCTGCTGGGCTTGCTGGCTGAACTGTCCAGGCAGTATCTGCCGGTTCCACTGCCGAATCTCTACCACCGGGTCTTTGCCGAACGGGACGGCCTCGAGTCCCTGATTTTTGGTTATTCCGGACCGGTCTTCTGGCTCGTTGCGTTGGCCGGCGTCTGGTCCGTGCTCCTGGGCCGGCATCATGGCAGCGATTCGGGCCACGACGACAGGGCCGCGGCCCGGAAGCTGTTGCATGAGGGCGGAGATTCACTGTCGTGGATGGCCCTCTGGGAGCCCAACCGGTACTGGTTCAGCCCGGATGCACGCGGCGCGGTCGCCTACCAGCTGCACGGCAGTGTTGCCCTGACGCTGGCCGGCCCCTTCGGTGCGGCCGACTCCCGTCAGCGGACTGCCGAAGGGTTTCTTTCCTACTGCGGCAACCGCGCGCTCGTCCCGGCCTTCTACTCGTGCGATGACACGCTGTGGCCCCTGCTGCAGGACCGGGGCTTCCAGCGCGTGTCGGTGGCGCAGGAGACCAGGCTGTCCGTCCGGCAACTTGAATTCACGGGCAAGGAATGGCAGAACGTCAGGACTGCCCGCAACCGCGCCGCCAAGATGGGCGTCAAAGCCGTCTGGGGTACGTACCACGGGCTTCCGTCCGCCCTGCGTGCCCGGCTCAGCGAAGTGTCGGAGGAATGGGCGGCAGGAAAATCAGTTCCGGAAATGGGATTCACGCTGGGCGGCATGGATGAGCTGATGGACGACGAAGTGCTGTGCTGCCTGGCCGTGGATGGCGACGGCCACGTGCACGGGGTCACCAGCTGGTTGCCCGTTTACGACGGCGGGACGCTGGTCAGCCGCACACTGGACGTTATGCGCCGGGGTGCTGACGGATTCCCCGGGGTGATGGAGTTCCTCATTGCTTCGGCGGTCTTGGAGTTGCGCGAATCCGTGGAGGTGATCTCGCTCTCCGGGTCCCCGCTCGCCAGCCGGCCCGGCGACGAAACGCCGGGCAAGCCGGTGCCGGCAGAGAACCTCGTCCGCATCCTCGATGTGGTGGGCCACGCGCTCGAACCGGTCTACGGATTCCGGTCCCTGGCGGCTTTTAAATCACGCTTCAAACCCGAGTACCGAACCCTTTACCTGTATTACCAGGATCCGCTGCAGTTGCCGGCGATCGGACGGGCGCTCACTCGGGCCTATTTGCCCGGCCTTTCGCTGCGGCAGGGGGCACGGCTGGTCCGGGGCCTGGTGGGCCAGGGAAGCTGATCCTCACAGCGGCGCGAACGATTTGCGACTGGAAGTCACGGTGGACGATGACATCGCGGACAAGGAAAAGATCCCCGGCACGGATGCCGGGGATCTTTTCTTCGCTGGAGGCCACGCAGATGGCGGCCGCCGGGCGGGGGACTAGACCAGCGTTACGCCGGTAGCCTGGGGGCCCTTGGCACCCTGACCGATTTCGAACTGAACGCGCTGGTTCTCGTCGAGGGTCTTGAAGCCACCGGTCTGGATTTCCGAGTAGTGAACGAAGACATCGCCATCGGAGTCATCCGGGGTGATGAAGCCGAAGCCCTTTTCAGCGTTGAACCACTTGACGGTTCCCTGTGCCATTTATTTCTCCTCATTATGGAACTTGTCTAAGTTCGGCACACCTCGTGCCGGACTCGGTCACTCCGCGAGAAGAATCCTTCAATGCCGTTCCTGGGAACCTGCGCTGCAGGAGCTTCGCGCTCGCAACATGTCTTGCGAGCATGAAAAACACCTACACAAAGACTGGTCTAAGAATTTCACGCCGATTCCGTCAGGTCAACGGTCTGAACGGCCAATACGGCAAATTTTGCGTATAAGAAGGATGAATCCCCCTGTCAGGGGGCCGAAGGCGTCACCGGTGCAGATATCCGGCGTCAGAAAAGCGGAACTCGGCGTCATAAAAGGCGGATAGCGGGCCTCAGAAAAGCCGGGAGTCGCTGTCGTCCACGCCGCGCATGGCGTCGTAGTCCAGCGTGATGCAGTCGATGCCGCGGTCGTTGGCCAGCACCTTGGCCTGCGGCTTGATCTGCTGGGCAGCGAAGATGCCACGGACCGGGGCCAGCAGCGGATCGCGGTTCAGGAGTTCAAGGTAGCGCGTGAGCTGCTCCACGCCGTCAATGTCGCCCCGCCGCTTCAGTTCGATGGCCACGGTGGCCCCGCTGGCGTCACGGGCCAGGATGTCCACCGGGCCGATGGCGGTGAAGTACTCGCGGCGAATGAGCGAAAAGCCTGAACCCAGAGTCTCGATCTGATCGGCAAGCAGGCGCTGGAGGTCAGCTTCGACGCCGTCCTTGATGAGACCGGGGTCCACTCCAAGGTCGTGGGCGGACTCGTGCAGCTGCTCGTGGATGTTGATGATCAGGCGGTCATCGGTCTTGGCGGACTGGACGGTCCACTGTTCCGTGACGCCAAGCTCCAGGTCAATGTCCTCCGGCGAGGACACCCGCAGGGTGGCGGGCGGGCTCATCCAGTTCAGCGGCTTATAGGAGCCGCCGTCGGAATGAACCAGCACCGAGCCGTCGGCCTTGACCAGCAGGAGCCTGGTGGCAAGGGGGAGATGGGCTTTGAGCCGGCCAACATAATCAACTGAACATCGGGCTATGACAAGTCGCACGCCGTACACACTACCGGGGTTGGGGCAGAATGGAGGCATGCCGCGTTCCAACCGTCCCCGCCGCCCTGCCTCCGGAAAGCCGGGCGTAGCTGGCGGAAAGCCGGTAGGCAAGAAGGGCAACGGCGACGTTCCGGAGTTGGATTTGGAGCGTGCCCGGGCTGGAATCGCCCGCCGGGAAAGCGCGCCCGACGGCGAGTGGACGGTCAGGACCATGACCGCCAGGAACGCGGAAAAGACCTACATTTGCCCCGGCTGTTCCACCGCTGTGGTCCCCGGCGTCGCCCACCTGGTGGTCTGGAAGGACGATCACATATTTGGTGCGGCCGCAGGCCTGGCTGAGCGCCGCCACTGGCACACCAACTGCTGGCTGTCCCGGACGTACCGTTACCGCTGACTCGGAATAGCCCGGCGAAGGCTCCGCCCCGGAGAAACCGCGTTAGGAGCCAGCGCACTGCGCCTGCGGACGCCGGGAGTCGCTAAGCTGGCAGGCATGACTTTTGATCCCGCGTCGTACGAATTCAGCCAGCCAACAAGGCCCGCACCCATCCGCGCGTCAACGGTGCTGCCGGCCCGGCGCGAGAACATTGAGCTCCGCACGGAGGATGGCCACACGCTGGTGGGGGAACTGGCGCTGCCCGAGTCCGGCCAGGTCACAGCGACGTTGATCACCCTGCATCCGCTTCCGACGCACGGCGGTTTTATGGACTCGCACGTGTACCGCAAGGCGTCCTACCGGCTTCCGGCCCTGGCCGGCGTGGCTGTGCTTCGTTTCAACACGCGCGGGACGGAGTCGCCGCGGGGAACCAGCGCAGGTTCCTTCGAAGAGGGGATCGGCGAGCGGCAGGACGTTGAGGCGGCGGTACGTTTCGCCGTCGAACGCCAACTGCCCAACCGATGGCTGGTGGGCTGGTCCTTCGGCACCGAACTGGCGCTGATGTACGGTGCCGTTGAGCCGGTGGCGAGCCAGATTGAAGGTGCCGTCCTGCTGTCGCCTCCGCTGCACCGCGCCACCGACGCCCACCTGCGTCTCTGGGCGGACTCAGCCAAGCCGCTCACCGTCCTCGTGCCAGAGCATGACGACTACCTCCAGCCCGCCGCCGCCGCTGAACGTTTCAGCTTGGTGCCGCAGGCCCGGGTGGTGGGTGTCGACGGCGCCAAGCACCTTTGGGTGGGGGAGAAATACGCTTCCCGCGTGCTCAACGAAATTGTGGATGAGGTGACGGAGGCAGGCTCCGGACCCGAAGGCCTGCCGCAGGTGTGGAACGGCCCGGTGGCCACCGCGGCCGCCTAGCGGCTGACGCTACTGGTGCCTGTCCGCTGGTGCCTGACCGTTAGTGCTTGTCCTGGCGGACGATGTAGATCTCCTTGACTAGCAACAGGATGGCGGCCGCCGTCGGGATGGCGATCAGCGCCCCCAGGACTCCCAGCAGGCTGCCGCCGGCAATCACGGAGATCACGGCGACGGCGCCCGGCACGGCCACGGCTTTCTGCATGATGCGCGGCGAGATGAAGTAGGCCTCGAACTGGAGGTAGGCGAAGTAGCAGATGCCGTAGACGGCGGCAGTCTGCCACCCGACCGTCAAGGCGATCAGCAGGACCACGATGCCGGCGATCATGCCGCCCACCAAGGGGATGAACGCCAGCAGTGCCACCACGAAGGCCAGCAAGAGGGCGAACGGGACACCCACAATGGACATCACGATGAACGCGAACGTGGCATTGAGCAATGCCACGCAGGCCTGCCCGATCACGTAGTTGCCGACGGATCGGGTGATCTCCTCGGAGAGTGCTTCAACCCGGGCCCGGCGGGACCGCGGCGCCAGCCGGTAGCCCCACTTCTTCATGGCCGGGAGGGCTGCCAGGAAGTAGAGGCTCAGGACCAGGACGATCAATGTGCCGAAGAGACCGTTGGCCAGGGTGGAACCGAAGCCAACCACGCCACCGAAGATCCCGCCCATCGCCGCCGGATCATTGACGAACTTGTCGAGTTCCTCGTTGATGCGGTCGCGCACGCCAAACTGGTCATCCACGTTGCGGAAGAACTCAGAGTCGATAAAGTCCCGTACCCAGGTGGGTGCCTGCACCACAATTTGGGTGACCTGTTCCACGATGGTGGGGATGAGGGTAGCGAAGAACCCTCCCACAGCCACCACCAGGACCAGGACGGCCAGGAGAATGCCGACCGGGCGGGGAATCCGGCGGTTCTCCAGCCAGCCGACCACGGGTTCCAAGCCAAGGGCTATAAACAGGGCAGCCACAATCCACAGCAGCAGCTGTGTGGTGTTGGAGCCGATCCAGTAGACCAGCAGGGCAAGGCCCACTCCAACAGTGCCCATGAAGCCCATATAAAGGGGATGTTGCATCGACATCCGGGGACCCGGGCGGCCAAACTGCGCGGCTTTCCCGCCAGTCTCGCCGTCTTCGGTGGAGGCAGGAACTTCGGTGTGGTTGTATTCCGGCGGGATCTCAAACCGGAGCCTGGGCTGGGCGCCCGGCAGCGGCTGGCGCAGGCGCCGAACAAGCTGGCCAAGGGCCGAAGCTGCGGAGCCCCGTCGCTTCGCCGTCGCAGGCGTGTCCGGCGAGGATTCCAAAGCGCCAGCGGCCGGTTGATTTTCGTGTCCGGTGGAGGACTCTTCCGTCTTGTCAGTCACTGGATTCTGGGGCCTGTTCCGTGCGTGGCGCCGCATTTGCGGGCCGGTGTGATGATCATCGCAAACACTATCAGCAGCCTTGCCAACAGGAGCGAGGGCGCCCGCCGGGCCTCCCGGGCGCCGCCGATTCCGGACCCCGCTGGCGGCCAAACGGGGGTTCTGGTAACAAAACGGTTACTATTGAAAGTAAACCCCCGCGAATGATAGGTGTTTCCTTTGCGCTTCAAGACTGCAGTTGCACTCGTGCTGCTCGGCCTCCTGACACTTCTGGCCGGTATTGGCCAGAAGACAATCTGGGCTCCCTCCGAGACCTTTACGGCTTCCGCCCCGGCAGATGCCGCGGAGGCGCCACTGACCGTCATCGACCAGAACCTGCGCACCGCGCAGGGCGGAACGGTGAAGATCAAGATCGAAGGCGACGGCAACTTCATGCTCGCGGCCGGCCGTCCTGACGACGTGGACGCCTGGGTGGGCCCGACGGCCCACAACACCATCACCGGGGTTTCCGAGGACAACAAATCCCTGCAGGTTGAGCACGCCGACGGCGACGCCACGGCGCCGGATCCGTCCGGATCCGACCTCTGGGTTTCCACTGAGAACGCGAGCGGTGAGCTGGAGTACTCGTGGACGCCGCCCGCTGACGGCGAATGGTCACTGCTGCTGGCGTCCGATGGCACCAAGCCCGCCCCGTCGTCGATCTCCATGACGTTCCCGAATGACACCTCCACCCCGTGGGCCATACCGCTCATGGTGATTGGCGGTCTGCTGATCTTCGCCGGCATCGCCCTGGTGGTCCTGTCCGCACGCAAGCGGGACGGCGAAGGCAACGGCACAGGAAGCCTGTTCGCCCGGCGCGCCCGGGCCAAGGCCGAGGCAAGGTCCGCCTCACGGCTCGGCATGGTGTCCGGCGGCATGGTCACCGCCGCAGTGACCGCCCTCATTGTGGCCGGAACGGGTGTTGCTGCGAACGCTGCCACCACGCCCGCGCCGGCTCCCGGATCAGCATCGCCGGAGGCCGCCCAGGCGGCCGCGCCGGTCCTCCTGGACGCCCAGTTCCGCAGGATCCTGGAGCAGGTCTCCAGCACCGCCGACGCCGGTGACGCCGCAAAGGACGCAGCCAAGCTCGCAGAGCGCGTAGCCGGAACGGAGCTTGAGGTCCGTACGCAGAACTACAAGATCCGTTCCCAGGTGGGCACTTATGAAGCCCGGATGCCCGTCCGGTCCACCAAGCTCCTCACCACGGTGGTCACCAGCGACCGCAGCTGGCCGCGTTCAGTCCTCGCCGTTACGCAGGGTGACGGCAACGTCGTCCCGCAGCTGCTCACCCTGGTCCAGCCCTCCCCGCGGGAGAACTACAAGCTGACCGAGACCACCCCGCTGCAGCCGGGAACCACGTTCCCCGCCATCGGCCGGAACGGCACCGACACGCTGGCCGCCAACGACAAATCCGGCCTGCTGTACAGCGGCGAAGAAGCCCTGGCCGGGCTGGCCGACCGCCTGACGAATTCAGAGTCGAGCTTCAAGGACAAGCTGGTGGAAGGCGCATCCTCGCCGTACATCGCCGATACGCTCTCCTACCAGGCCGAGGTAGTCAAGTCCGGCGAAAACGGCAACTTCTCCTTCACCCACAAGGTAGTACCGGAAAGCACTGTGGTGTTCCGGACGGCCGACGGCGGGGCGCTGGTGCTGGGCCGGATCAACTTCGGCTTTGATGGCACGCCCAAGGCCTCCGGTGACAAGCTCACCATCGGCGACGACGCCGCGGCGCTCGCCGGCGGCAAGGAAACCACCACCGGCATGGTCCTGGACTTTGCTGAATCAATGGCGGTCTACGTTCCGCCGGCAGGTTCTACGGACCCCATCAAGCTGGTGGCCGCAACGCGCGGGCTGGTAGGCGCAAGCTTCAAATAGGCCCGCAGGGTCCAGTCCCAGATGCAGTACCCCCGGCAGCGGCCGGAGTGGCTAGAGTGGAAAGCATGAGTTCGCCAGCTTCCCGCCCAGTCCCTCCAGCCGCTGCCAGCCTGCTTAACCTGCGTGGCGCCGTCGACCTTTCATCCCTGAAACAGCGCCAGGCGCCGCCTGCGGCTCCCGGCAATCCCCCTGTTTCCGGGGATGCGGGTGCCAGCGCAGAAGCCGGTGCGGTAATGCCCGACGACGGCGCGGCACCGCTGCGGGTCACTGTCACCGAAGGCAATTTCCAGGAACTCGTGGAGCTTTCCGCCCAGGTTCCGGTGGTCTTCGCGCTATGGGCCGCGTACTCGCCGGAATCCGCCGCGATGCTCGACTCGCTGGAGCGTGTCATCAACAGCTACGGCGGCCGCCTGGTCTTGGGGGCGGCGGACATCGAAGCCTTCCCGCAGCTGGCAGAGGCCTTCCAGGTCCAGGCCGTCCCCACGGCCGTCGCCGTCCTCAAGGGCCAGCCGGTACCGCTCTTCCAAGGCGGCGCCGACGAATCCCAGATCCGGCCCCTCCTGGATGAACTGCTGAAAGTCGCAGCCGCCAATGGGGTTACGGGCAGCCTCGGCCGGGGCAGCGCGCCCATGGAGACTGAACCAGCACCTCTTCCGCCGCTGTACCAGGCCGCGTTCGACGCCATAGAGGCGGGCGACTATGAGGCCGCCGCCGTGGCCTACCGGCAGGCCCTGCTGGAAATGCCCGCCGACGCCGAGGCCAAGGCCGGCCTGGCCCAGGTGGAGCTGATGGCCCGGCTCCAGCCGCTCTCCGCCGAGGACTCGGAAGCCCTGCGTACCGTCGCCGCCAACGAACCTGACAATCTGGCCGCCCAGCTGGGCGTGGCGGACCTGGACGTGTCCGGCGGCCACGTGGAGGACGCGCTGAACCGCGTGGTCAGCTTCATCGGCCGGAACTTCGGCCCGGAACGCGAGACCGCCCGCGTACGCCTCCTGGAGCTCTTTGACGTGGTGGGCACGTCCGACCCCCGTGTTGCCAAGGCACGCCAAGGACTCGCCAGGGTCCTGTTCTAGTGCCGGCCCTGTTCCAGCCGCTCAAGCTCCGCTCCCTGGAGCTCACGCACCGCGGCTGGGTATCACCCATGTGCCAGTACAGCTGCGGTCCCGACGGCGCACCGGGGGTTCCGAACGACTGGCACCTGATGCACCTGGGCTCCTTCGCCGCGGGCGGCGCGGCGTTGATCCTCACCGAGGCGGCTGCCGTGAATGCGGCCGGCAGGATCAGCCCCCGCGACGCCGGGCTGTACAACGACGAACAGGCCGAGGCCTGGCAGCGGATCACGTCCTTTGTGCACCGGCACGGTGCCGCGGAAGCGAAGATCGGCGCCCAGCTTGCCCACGCCGGCCGGAAAGCGTCCACCTACTGGCCGTTCGCCGGGCAGCGGGGGAGCGTCCCGGAGTCCGACGGCGGCTGGCCCACGGTGGGGCCGTCACGGCTTGCCTTCGACGGTTTTGCCGAACCCGCCGCGATGACCGAGGCGCAGATCCAGGACGTCATTTCCGATTTCGCGGCCGCCGCAATGCGTGCCGTGGACGCCGGCTTCGACACCGTGGAGATCCATGGCGCGCACGGCTACCTCCTGCACCAGTTCCAAAGCCCGCTGATCAATACCCGGACCGATTCCTGGGGCGGGGATGTGGCGGGACGGCACCGGCTGATGCTCGCCGTCGTTGATGCCGTCCGCAACGTCATCCCCGAATCCATGCCCCTGCTGCTGCGGATTTCAGCCACCGACTGGGCGCCCGGCGGCGTCGATGTCCAGGCTTCGGTCCGGCTGGCCGCCCAGGCGGCGGAGCACGGAGTGGACCTCATCGACGTCTCCAGCGGCGGGGCCGTGGCCCATCAGGACATCAGGCCGGGTCCGGGCTACCAGACGGAGTTCTCCGCACGCATCCGCCGGGAAGCCGGTGTCCCCACAGGCACCGTGGGTCTGCTGACTTCCGCAGGCCAGGCCGAGCATGCCGTGGCCACCGGGCAGGCCGACGGCGTGTTTATTGCCCGGGCCGCGCTCCGGGATCCGCACTGGTGGCTCCGGGCGGCATTTGAATTGGGGCACGACCTCCCCTGGGCACCGCAGTACGAACGGGCCATGCCGCGGCATTCGTTCTAGGGTTCCCTACGCCTTTGGCACTACTCCCGCGGGAGGACCCCCTCGGCAGGGCCCTGGGTCTAGGCTGGCATCATGACTGCTGCGCATCCTGATCCCCACCCCGATCCGGTGGTGCACGCCGGGTCCGTTCCTGCCCTCTCCATCCGCGGCCTCGCCAAGCGTTTCGGCGGAAAAATCGCCGTGGACGGCATCAGCCTCGACGTCCCGGCAGGTTCGTTCTTTGGCATCGTTGGGCCCAACGGCGCCGGCAAGACCACCACGCTGTCCATGGCCACCGGCCTGCTGCGGCCCGACTTCGGCACAGCCGTTGTCCATGGGGTGGACGTCTGGGCCCGGCCGCTGGAGGCCAAGAAGCTGATGGGCATCCTCCCTGACGGTGTCCGCCTCTTTGACCGGCTCACCGGTGAACAGCTGGTCACGTACGCGGGGCTGCTGCGTGGCATGGACAAAGACGTGGTGGCCTCCCGCGTGGGGGAGCTGTTGTCTGCCCTGGACCTCTACGAGGACGCCGGGACCCTCGTGGTGGACTATTCGGCCGGCATGACAAAAAAGATCGCCCTCGCCTCCGCCCTGATCCACGCCCCGCGGCTGCTGGTGCTCGATGAACCCTTCGAGTCCGTGGATCCCGTCTCGGCGGCCAACATCCGGTCCATCCTGGACAGTTATGTAGCCTCCGGCGGGACGGTGATCGTCTCGAGCCACGTTATGGACCTGGTCCAGCGCATGTGTGACCACGTCGCCGTGGTGGCGGCCGGCAGGCTCCTCGCCACCGGGACCGTGGACGAAGTCCGGGCGGGCGCAACGCTGGAAGAAAGGTTTGTCCAGCTGGTCGGCGGACGCAACCACACGGAAGGCCTGGAATGGTTGCGCACCTCCTAAGGCTCAAACTGACCCTGCTGCGGAACGGCCTTCGCCGCAGCCCGTGGCAGCTCGTCGGCCTGGCGTTCGGCGGTCTCTATGCCTTGGGGCTGGTGGGCATAGTGGTCGCGGCACTGGTCCTGCTGCGCACTGAAGACCCCGAATTGGCCCAGACGGTTGTGGTGCTTGGTGGTTCAGCGGCATTCCTGGGTTGGGGCCTCATTCCGGTGGTCGCGTCCGCCGCGGACCTGACACTGGACCCTGCCCGCTTTACCACCTCCGCCATCCCCATGCGCCAACTGCTCACGGGACTGGCCCTCGGTGGGCTGATCGGCATCCCCGGCCTGGCAACCGCGCTCGCCGCGCTCGCCACCGTGTGGACCTGGGCCCGTGGCCCCCTTCCTGCGGTTGCCGCACTGGTGGGTGCCGCCGTCGGCGTTCTGACATGTATTGTCCTGTCGAAAGTGGTCACCACCGCCACCGCCAGCCTGGCGTCGTCGCGCCGGTTCAAGGATGTCAGCGCCATCGCATTTATGGTCCCGCTGGTCCTGATGGGCCCGATCGTCGCTGGCGTGGGCAGGGGCATCACCGCCTCGACGGGTTTCCTTCCGGAGCTGGCTGCCACCTTGTCCTGGACACCGCTTGGTGCCGCGTGGTCCCTCGGTGGTGATGTTGCGGCTGGCCGCCCGGGAGCGGCCGCACTGAAACTCGTAATCGCCGCTGCATCCCTCGCAGTCCTGTCCTGGTGCTGGAAACTGCTCCTTGAACGGGCCCTGGTCAACCCGCCCTACGCCGGCAGCGGGAGCCGCAAGGGTGGCAAACTGGGGCTGTTTGATCTTCTGCCGGCCACACCGGCCGGTGCAGTAACAGCGCGCGCGCTGACCTACTGGCTGCGCGATCCCCGCTATTCCGGTTCCCTGGTGGTGGTCCCGCTGCTCCCCATCCTGCTGGTGTTCCAGGGCAGCCAGTCCGGTGACTACGGGGTACTGGCGGTGGCTGCACCGCTGGCTGCCTTCCTGCTGGCTTGGTCCATCTCAGCGGACGTCTCCTATGACAACACGGCATTCGCGCTGCATGTGGCCACGGGCGTCCGCGGTGTGGACGACCGGCTGGGCAGGGCGTTGGCCTGCCTGGCCTTTGCCCTGCCCGTGGTGCTGATCTTTGCGGTGGGCCAGTACTTCTTTACCGGCAGCTGGTCGGACCTGCCAGGCCAGTTGGGCTTGAGCCTGGGCATCCTCTTCACCGGGCTGGGCCTGTCGTCCGTGGTATCGGCACGCTACACCGTGGCAGTCCCGTTGCCCGGCGACAGCCCGTTTAAGAAGCCCCCGGGCAACGTAGGGCAGACCATGGCACTGCAGTTTGTCGGCATGGGCGTCCTGAGCCTGCTGGTCCTGCCCGAGGTGGGCCTGTTCATCGCGCAGCTGGTCACGGGGAATGCCATGTTCGGGTGGGCCAACCTGGCCGTCGGCCTGATGCTGGGACTGGCGCTGTTCGGTGCGGGCATTCGGCTGGGTGGAAAGTGGCTTGATGCCCGCGGACCCGAACTGCTGGCCCAACTGACCGTCAACCGCTGACTCCGTAAAGGACCAGACGTAATGCACCAGAAAGGCGGCCGGACATGGAAGTGGTCATCCTCCAGGGCAGCAAGCTGATCGGACAGCTCGTCGCCGATGCCATCGAGGCCCTGCTCCGGCGCAAGCCCACCGCTGTACTGGGTCTTGCCACCGGGTCATCGCCGCTGCCGGTGTACGACGAGCTGGCAGCGCGTCACCAGCGTGATGGGCTGGACTTCAGCAAGGCCCATGCCTTTGCCCTGGACGAATACGTGGGGCTGGACCATGGTCATCCGGAGTCCTACCGGGAAGTCATCCGGCGGGAATTCACCAGCCGGGTCAATATCGCCGAAGGCAACGTCCATACGCCTGACGGGGCGGCCGCGGACCTGCCTGCGGCCTGTTCCGCCTACGAGGAGGCCATGCGGGCAGCGGGCGGCGTGGACCTGCAGCTCCTGGGCGTGGGTACGGATGGCCACATCGGCTTCAACGAGCCCGGTTCCTCGCTCGCATCCCGGACGCGCATCAAAACGCTGATCGAGCAGACGCGCCGGGACAACGCCAGATTCTTTGGCAGCCTGGCAGAGGTGCCGCATCATGTGGTGACCCAGGGGCTGGGCACCATACTCGAGGCACGGCACGTTGTCCTCATCGCTACCGGGGCACAGAAGGCACCGGCCGTCCGCGACTTCGTGGAAGGGCCCGTCGCCGCCATCTGCCCGGCCTCGGTCCTCCAGTTCCACCCGCACGCCACCATCCTGGTGGATGAGGCCGCGGCATCGTCGCTGAAGCTCGCCGACTTCTACCGGCACACGTACGATCACAAGCCTGCCTGGCAGGCGCTGTAATTCCGGCCACACACCACGCGGGTGCGTAGCGGCGTTGCGCGGAACGGCCGACGGCGGCGGGTGCGGTGTGTGCAAAACGGTCCTCCCGCCGTCGAACGTCCTCCGTCCCGGGACGCTAAGATGGATGCCATGACTAGCATGACGGACCCTCTCGAAAACGACCCGATGCGCGAGCTTTCCGGGGCTGGAACGTCCACGGCAACCATCGAGCGCGAAGAGCTGCGCCAGGAAGTGGAGCCCGGTGACCGGGAACGCTTCTCGCACTACGTGCGCAAGGAAAAAATCATGGAATCCGCGCTGACGGGTGATCCTGTCATTGCCCTCTGCGGCAAAGTGTGGACGCCGGGCCGGGATCCGCAGAAGTTCCCGGTGTGCCCCATGTGCAAAGAGGTTTATGACGGCCTCCGCCCGGGCAACGACGGCGGCAAGGGTCCCGGAGGGGACTCGGGCAACAACAAGTAGTGACGGAGACGCTCTTTGGCGGCCCCACCCTGCCACCGGCTTATCCGGAACGCGCAGCCTGGGGAACCGCCCAAAAACTCCGTGCCTGGCAGCAGCAAGCACTTGACCTCTACTTCAGGACCGATCCCCGCGACTTCCTGGCCGTAGCAACTCCCGGCGCCGGCAAGACCACCTTCGCTCTGCGCGTGGCCTCCATGCTCATCGAATCAGGGGCGGTCAACCGCGTCACCATCGTGGCACCCACGGACCACCTGAAACGACAGTGGGCGGACGCCGCTGCCAAGGTGGGCATCGCCATCGACCCCAACTTCAAGAACTCCGACGGCCAGCACGGCCGCGGTTTCGTTGGCGTCGCTGTCACCTACGCGCAGGTGGCCAGCAAACCCATGCTGCACCGCGCCAAAACCGAGGCAGCCCGCACCCTGGTGATCCTTGACGAGATCCACCACGGCGGCGAAGCCCTGTCCTGGGGCGACGGTCTCCGCGAAGCGTTTGACCCTGCGGCACGGCGGCTCTCCCTGACCGGTACGCCGTTCCGCTCCGACACCTCGCCCATCCCGTTCGTTGAATACGCGCAGGACAAAGACGGCATCCGGCGCTCGAAAGCGGACTACACCTACGGCTACGGCAATGCCCTGCGTGACCACGTGGTGCGCCCGGTCATGTTCATGGCCTACTCGGGCCAGATGCGGTGGCGCACCAGCGCCGGCGAGGAAATGGCGGCCTCCCTGGGCGAGTCCGCGGTCACCAAGGACATCACGTCGCAGGCGTGGCGGACGGCGCTGAACCCGGCCGGGGAGTGGATTCCCGCTGTCCTGGCGGGGGCGGACAAACGCCTCAGCGAAGTGCGCCGCACGGTTCCGGATGCCGGCGGGCTGGTCATCGCCACGGACCACGAGGATGCCCGTGCCTATGCCGGGCAGCTGAAAAGGATCACCGGCGAATCGCCCACGGTGATCCTTTCCGACGATGCCAAGGCCTCCAGCAAGATCGAAGAATTCACCGTGAGCGAGAAACGGTGGATGGTGGCCGTCCGCATGGTGTCAGAAGGCGTGGACGTGCCCCGGCTCTCCGTCGGCGTCTATGCGACGTCCACCTCGACGCCGCTGTTCTTCGCCCAGGCTGTGGGCCGCTTTGTGCGCGCCCGGAAACGCGGCGAAACGGCCTCGGTCTTCCTGCCGTCCGTGCCGATGCTGATGGCCCTGGCCAACTCGATGGAGGCCGAACGCGACCACGCGCTGGACCGCCCCGAGAAAGAGGACAGCGACGGCCTGTTCAATCCCGAGGACTCGCTGATGGAAGAGGCCAACCGGGAGGACAAGGCGTCCGACAGCCTGACCAAGGGCAAGTTCGAGGCCCTCGACTCGCAGGCGTCCTTCGACCGGGTATTGTTCGACGGCGGCGAGTTCGGCACCGGGGGAGAAGTGGGCTCGGAGGACGAACTGGACTTTCTGGGCATCCCCGGACTGCTGGATGCCGAGCAGGTGGGGACGCTGCTGCGGCAGCGCCAGCACGAACAGCTCAACCGCAAGAACCGGCGCGCACCGGCAGCCGAGCCGGCCGCCGCGGGGCCGGCCATACCAGACCACCGGATGCTGATGGACCTGCGCAACGAACTGGCCAAGAACGTGGCGGCCTGGTCGGCGCGGACCGGAACCCCGCACGGCGTGGTGCACACGAAGCTGCGGACCGTCTGCGGCGGCCCTCCAGTGGCCCAGGCGAACGAGGAACAGCTTCAGTCCAGGCTGCGGAAGCTCCAGGACTGGTTCATCGGCCGGAAGTAGTACTTACGCGACTTCGACGCCGCCCAGCTCCATTTCGGCGACGGCATCCTCCAGGTCCTCGGCAATGCCTGCGGTGAGTGAACGGATGACTGTGACGGAGTAGCCGGCCTGGACCGCGTCCAGCGAGGTGGCCATCACGCAGAAGTCGGTGGCGATCCCCACCACTACAACGTCCTCCACGTCGTGGCTTTGCAGCCAGTCGTCCAGTCCGATGGCGTTGTCCGCGGGTGCGTAGGCTTCTGCGTCAGCGGGCATGGCGCCCGGCTGGCGTTCCCCGGTGGGGACGGCATCCTCAGGTGCCAGCAGGCCCTCAAAGCCGGAGTACGCCGCGGCGAACTGGCCCTTCTGGAAGTAGGCCTGGATGTATTCGCTGTCCAGGTCCGGATGGAGTTCCGCGCCGCGAGTGCCGGCCACGCAGTGCCGCGGCCAGCTGTCCTTGTGATCGGGCGTGTCGGAAAAATGCGCGCCGGGATCGATGTGCCAGTCCTGGGTGGCAACGATGTGGTCAAACTCGAGGTGGTGGGCATCAATGTATTCGCTGATGGCTGCTGCTACGTCCGCGCCGCCGGCCACGGCAAGGGAACCGCCCTCGCAGAAGTCGTTCTGGACGTCGACGATGATCAGGGCGCGGGACATCAGTTCTCCTCGTAGATGGTGGGGATGGCAGGCTCGCCGCGCTGCAGGCGGTTGACGACGCCGGGCAGTTCGGCCATGGTGTCCGCGTGCCGTTGGCGGGCGCGGACCACACCCTCGTGTCCGGTCCAGCCCGGCAGCAGCTCGCCGTTCTTCATAAACTGCTGGAGCAGCGGCCGGTCGTTGCCGTCGTCTTCGGGGCGGTGGCCGATGCCCACAATCTCCTGGGTGGCCAACCCCCGTTCGTTGAGCTTGCGCAGCGCGTACTTCCGGCCGCCCATGCTGGTTTTGTTCTTGGCGGTTTTCGCCACGGAGACGAAATTGCCGGCGTCGTCGGTGCGGCTTACGAGCTTGTAGACCATGCTCGCTGTCGGTGCACCGGAACCGGTGACCAGCGAGGTGCCCACACCGTAGGAATCCACCGGGGCGGACTGCAGCGCGGCGATGGCGAACTCGTCCAGGTCCGAGGTGACCACGATCTTGGTGTTCACGTTGCCGAGCTCGTCCAGGAGGCGCCGGACCCATTGGGCCTGGGCCACGAGGTCGCCGGAGTCCAGCCGGACGCCCCCCAGTTTGGGCCCCGCCAACTCGACGGCGGCACGCACCGCTGCTTCGACGTCGTACGTGTCCACGAGCAGCGAGGTGCCGGGTCCGAGGGAGGCGATCTGCGCCTCAAAGGCTTCCCGCTCGGTGTCGTGGAGGAGCGTGAAGGAGTGCGCGGCGGTCCCTACCGTTTTGATGCCGTACCGGAAGCCGGCCTCGAGGTTGGAGGTGCTGGCGAACCCGGCAATGACGGCGGCGCGGGCTGCCGCGACTGCCGATTCCTCGTGCGTGCGCCGGGATCCCATTTCGATGCAGGGCCGGTTGCCGGCCGCGGTGACCATGCGGGACGCGGCGGAGGCGATGGCACTGTCATGGTTCAGGACCGAGAGCAGGTAGGTCTCCAGCATGCAGGCTTCGGCAAACGTTGATTCGACAATCAGGATGGGGGAGTTGGGGAAGTACGCCTCGCCCTCGGGGTAGCCCCAGATGTCACCGGAAAAGCGGTAGCTCGCCAGGTAGTCCAGGGTGTCCTGGTTGACCACGCCGGTCCGCCCCAGGAAGTCCAGCTCGGCTTCGCCGAACCGGAAGTCGGCGATGCCCTCCAACAGGCGGCCCGTTCCCGCCACAATCCCGTACCGCCGGCCGTCCGGCAGGCGCCGGGCAAAAGCCTCGAAGACCGACCTGCGGTGTGCGGCGCCCGAGTGCAGGGACGCCTGCAGCATGGTCAGCTCGTAGTGGTCTGTGTAAAAGGACGTGCGGGGATGGTCCCAGCTGGCGGAGGTACTCACAAAATTCACTCTAGTGTGCATCCCCATAGAATGGACAGATGACCTTAAGCGTTGCGCTCGGCCCTGATACACAGGAGGGCACCCGGACCGGGACAGAGGCGTCCACGGACTCCCTGACCGCCCCGGACATCCCTTGGAACCTGGTGATCTGGAACGATCCCGTCAACCTGATGAGTTACGTCAGCTATGTCTTCCAAAGCTACTTCGGCTACTCCGAGTCCAAAGCCAACAAGCTGATGATGGAAGTCCACAAAAAGGGCCGGTCCATTGTTGCCCACGGCAGCAAGGAACAGGTTGAGCGGCATGCCGTGGCCATGCACGGCTTCGGCCTCTGGGCCACCGTGGAGAGGGCCTCCGGCGGGAATGGTGGAAACTCCAAAAACTCAGGAAAATCCGGCGGGTCCGGGCAGGGCAAGGGGAAACGTGGCTAAGGCATTCAAATACGGGCTCAAGGGCATCACCGGGTTCCTGGAACCCGCCGAACGGGAACTGCTCCGCAGCCTGATCGATGACGTCATCTCCATGCTCCAGCCGGCCGAACATACCAGCCAGGATCCGCTGGCCGCCCTGATCGGACTGGATATGGACGTCCAGGAACCGACAGACCGTGCCGTTAAGCGGTTGCTGCCCAACGTGATGAAGAACGACGACGGCGCGTCCCTGGAGTTCCGCCAGCTCACCGAGCGCTCGCTGCGGGAAACCAAGATCGGCGCGCTGCGCGCCGCCGCGCTGGACCTGGACAGGGACGAAGTGGTCCTCACCGCCGAAGGGGCAGGGTTTTGGTCCATGGCCCTGAACGATGTGCGCCTGGTGCTGGCGGAACGCCTGGATATCCGGGATGAAGAGGACGCCGAACACGTGCACCTGATGCAGGACTGGTCCCAGGCCGAGGACGTGGAAAGTTACCTCGCCCTGGTGTACAACTTCACCACGTGGCTGCAGGAATCACTGGTCCAGGCGATGCTCCAGTCCCTGGACGCACGGGCCTGAACTGCTGTCCTGTTCCGGGATTCGACCGGCAATGTGACAAATTTGACATGAGTCGGGCGCCACAATGTGATGGCTGCGGCCCCGGGGAAGACCTATCCTCGAATAATCATGACTACAGCCTCGAGCATGGATCCGTCAGGCGCAGCCGCATCGGACTCCGCAGCCAGCAGCACCACGGCCCAGGTGGGGTCCCGCCCCATCGGCATCTTTGATTCCGGTGTCGGCGGACTGACCGTGGCGCGGTCCATCATCGACCAGCTCCCCAACGAGTCCATCCTCTATGTGGGGGACACCGCCAACGGGCCCTACGGGCCATTGCCTATTGCCGAAGTCCGCGCCAACGCCCTGGGCGTGATGGACGAACTGGTGGACTCCGGCGTCAAGCTGCTGACCATTGCCTGCAACTCGGCGTCGGCCGCTGTCCTGAGGGACGCCCGTGAGCGGTACACGGCGAAATACGGCATCCCCGTCATCGAGGTGATCCAGCCGGCCGTCCGGCGGGCTGTCGCTGCCACCCGCAGCGGGCGTATCGGCGTCATCGGAACCTCCGCCACCGTTGGTTCACGGGCTTACGAAGACACGTTCGCCGCCGCGCCGGACCTGGCGATCACGTCCGTGGCCTGCCCCGAGTTCGTGAGCTACGTGGAGGCCGGGATCACCACCGGACCCGCCCTGCTGGCTATTGCCGAAGAGTACCTGGCGCCGCTGAAGGCGGCAGGCGTGGACACCGTGGTGCTGGGCTGCACGCACTACCCGCTGCTGACCGGCGTCATCTCGTTCGTGATGGGCGACGCCGTGACGCTCGTGTCCAGCGCGGAGGAAACGGCGAAGGACGTGTACCGGGCCCTCGCCACCCACGACCTTCAGCGCACTGCTGCAACACCGCCGGAACACCATTTCATCGCCACCGGTGACGCCGGCCAGTTCGAAACGCTGGCCCGCCGTTTCCTGGGGCCGGAGGTCCTGTCCGTCCGGCACGTGGACCATGTGGCGGCCCAGTACCCCACCGGCAGCCTGGCGCGGATCACGCCCGAGATGATCGCGGCTGCGCAGACCGCCAGCGCCCGGCAGTCGTCGTCGGGACCTCGGATTTCGAACTTTGTGGGCGCCCACCGGGCCGGAGGACCTGCCCTGTGAAGCTCACCATCGTCGGCTGCACCGGCTCGTTTCCCGGCCCGAGCTCCCCGGCGTCCTGCTACCTCCTGACCGCCAGCGACGGCGAGCGGACGTGGAAGATCGTGATGGACCTTGGCAGCGGAGCCCTGGGCGCCATCCAGCGCTACACGGACCTTGAGGACATCGATGCGATCTTCCTGACCCACCTGCACCCGGACCACTGCATGGACTTGTGCGGCCTGCACGTGGCCGTCCGCTGGAAGCCCGGCGGCTGGGGGCGCGGCAGGATTCCAGTGTGGGGCCCCGCCGCGACGGCGGACCGGATGGCCACCGCCTACGGCCTGGAGCTCGATCCGGGGATGCATGAGGAATTCGACTTCACCAACTGGACCGAACGGGAATCCGTCACGGTGGGGCCGTTCACGGTGACGCCGTTCGCGGTGAACCATCCCGTGGAGGAGGCCTACGCCCTGCGGGTGGAAGTGACCGAACCGGACAAGCAGGGCAACGGTGTCAGCCGGATCCTGACGTATTCCGGGGACACCGATTCCTGCGCGGGACTGGAGGAAGCGGCAAAGGACGCTGACCTGTTCCTGTGTGAGGCCGCCTTTGAGGAAGGCCGCGACGACGACATCAAGGATGTCCACCTGACCGGAAAGCGTGCCGGCGAGGCCGCGGAGAGCGCGGGCGCGCGCCGGCTGTTGCTCACGCACATCCCCGTCTGGACATCGCCCACCACCGTTATGGCCGAAGCGCGCCCCGTGTTCGGCGGCGACGTGGCCGTTGCCGTGGCCGGTGTGCACTACACCGTCTGATCGGCTGCGCTCCCGGTCCGCTGCTCTCGCCGCGGCGGGACGGCTCGCCGTGAGTCGATAAGCTAAAGGCATGACTTCTGAAGCAACCGCAGTGCCCGTAGTGCGCGCCGATGGCCGCGCCCCCGACCAGCTCCGCCCCATCAGCATCACCCGCGGATGGTCCAAGCAGGCCGAGGGATCGGCCCTCATCGAGTTCGGCAACACCAGGGTCCTGTGCACGGCGTCGCTCACGGCGGGCGTGCCGCGCTGGCTCAAGGGCGAAGGCCGCGGCTGGGTCACGGCGGAGTACGCCATGCTTCCCCGGGCCACCAACACCCGTTCCGACCGCGAATCTGTCAAGGGGAAAATCGGCGGGCGGACCCACGAGATTTCCCGGCTGATCGGACGCTCGCTGCGTTCCATCATTGACACCAAGGCCCTGGGCGAAAACACGATAGTCCTTGACTGCGACGTCCTCCAGGCCGACGGCGGAACGCGCACCGCGGCCATCACCGGCGCCTACGTGGCACTGGCGGACGCCATCCGTTTCGCCCGCGACAACAAGCTGATCGCCAAGAACGCCCAGCCCCTGATCGACACGATCGCAGCGGTTTCGGTGGGCATCATCGACGGCGTGCCCATGCTGGACCTGCCCTACGTTGAGGACGTCCGCGCCGAAACCGACATGAACGTGGTGGTCACCGGATCCGGCAAGTTCGTGGAAGTCCAGGGCACCGCAGAGGGTGCTCCCTTCGACCGGGACGAGCTGAACCAGCTGCTGGACCTGGCCCTCCTGGGCACCACCGCCCTGGCGGCGATCCAGCGCGAAACCCTCGCCGACGCACTGTGAACCAGGAAGCTGTGAACCCGAACGCTGAACCTGACGGCGCGCCCGTACCGCGCCTCGTCCTGGCCACGCACAACAAGGGCAAGCTCAGGGAGCTCCGGGAGCTGCTGCGCGGACAGGTCCCCGGCCTCGACGTCGACACGCAGGTGGTGGACGCCGCGGCGGTGGGTGCGCCAGACGTCGTCGAAACCGGCGTGACGTTCGCCGAAAACTCGCTGTTGAAGGCGCGGGCCGTTGCGGAGGCCACTGGGCTGGTGGCCATCGCCGACGATTCGGGGCTGGCCGTGGACGTACTGGGCGGGGCGCCTGGAATCTTTTCCGCGCGCTGGTCCGGCCGGCACGGTGACGATGCCGCCAACCTGAAGCTTCTGCTGGACCAGCTCTCCGATGTCCCTGACGGGCACCGTGGAGCCGCGTTTGTCTGCGCTGCGGCCCTGGCTGTCCCGGGACCGGGCGCTGAGAGCCGCGAAGTGGTGGAGTACGGCCAGCTTGAGGGGACCCTCCTGCGCGAACCCCGCGGCAATGGCGGCTTCGGCTACGACCCCGTGCTGCAACCGGCCGGCGAGGACCGCAGCTGCGCTGAATTGTCAGCGGCGGAAAAGAACGCGATCAGCCACCGGGCGAAGGCCTTCCGGGCACTCCTGCCGGCCATTGTCGAGGCACTCGCCGGCCCGTAGGGCACACACCCGAAACGCCAGCTGACAGCTAAGGGAGCCCCACCATGGTGGGGCTCCCTTAGTTTTGTCTATGGAGCCAGCGCCGGCCGGCGGCGCTTTAAGTTACTAGTCCCGGTGGGTCTTCCGTTCGGCTTCGGGTTCGTGCTCCTCAATGAATTCGTCAACGGGGTCGGTGCCGAACTTAGCCGCCTGGCGCTTGGCGGAAATTCCGCGGAGTACTTCGATGCCGATCGGAATCACGGAGACCAGCACGATGACGATGAAGATGATGTCCAGGTTCTCCCGGACCCACGGGACCCTGTCACCGAGCAGGTAGCCCAACAGCGTGACGCCGCTGCCCCACAGGACCGCGCCGATCACGTTGAACAGGAAGAACTTCTTTTTGTTCATCTGGGCCACGCCAACGATCACGGGCACGAAGGTCCGGATGATCGGCACAAAGCGGGCGAGGATCAGCGCCTTGCCGCCGTGCTTTTCGAAGAAGGCGTGTGCGTTCTCCACGTTTTCGCGCTTGAAGAGGCGGGAGTTCGGCTTGTTGAATATGGCGGGACCGGCCTTGGAACCGATCAGGTAGCCGGTCTGGTTGCCGATGATGGCGGAAATGGTGATCAGGAGCGCCAGGAGCCAGACATTGAACTGGATAGTGTCCGTTGCCACCAACAGCCCTGCCGTGAACAGCATCGAATCGCCGGGAAGGAAGAATCCCACCAGCAGGCCGGTCTCGGCGAAGACAATTCCGCAGACCAGCAGCACCACCCAGGGCGCAAGTGCGGGATCGGCCAGGAAAATCTGGGGGTTCAGCCAGTCGGGCAGGAAGGAGGCCAGCTGCGGCTGGACCGGTCCTGCACCACCCAGCATGGGCGCGGCAAGGTCGCTGATCGCAAGAAAGTTCACCTCCTCAGGGTACTTGACGCACCAGGGCATCCTGGTTGTTTGGTTAGTTGCATAAGTAACTAACCAGTGAGGCTTTCCGGCCTCGTGGATGAGGATCAAGGCGGCGCCAGTGATAGACGACAGCAGGCCGATCTTCCTGCAGATTGCCGCACTGATAGAAAACGACATCGTGGACGGTAACCTCCCGGAGGAATCCCAGGTCCCGTCCACCAACGAGTTCGCGGCGTTCCATCGGATCAACCCGGCCACGGCAGCAAAGGGTGTGAACCTCCTGGTGGAGGAGGGAATCCTCTACAAAAGGCGGGGGATCGGCATGTTTGTCTGCACAGGTGCCCGGGCGGCTTTGGTGGCGCGGCGGACCCAGGAATTTTTTGAGCAGTACGTGCGGCCGCTCGCAGCGGAGGCGCGCAAGCTGGGCATACCACCGGACGAGCTCAGCCGCATGATCATCCGCGGCGCAGAGGCCGGGCCGGCGGCGGACGGCAACCAGGAAAGGAGCGCGGCACTATGAACGAAACAGTGGTTGAAGCAAGGAATCTCACAAAACGGTACCGGGATGTCCTGGCCCTCGACGACGTGAGCATCAGCGTCCCAGCAGGCCGGATTTACGGCCTGCTGGGACGTAACGGTGCCGGCAAGACCACCCTGATGTCCGTCTTGACGGCCCAGGCGTTCGCCACCTCGGGGGAGGCGCTGGTCTTCGGCGAGCCGGCGTACGAAAATGACAGGGTCCTGTCCCGGGTCTGCTTTATCCGCGAATCGCAGAAATACCCCGATGACTTCACGCCGTTCCATGCCTTTAAGGCCGCGCGGCTGCTGTTTCCCAACTGGGACCAGGCGTTTGCCGAACGGCTCATCAGTGACTTCGGACTCCCGGTCAAGCGGCGGATCAAGAAGCTCTCCCGGGGGCAGTTGTCCGTCGTGGGCGTGATCATCGGCCTGGCGTCACGGGCGGAGCTGACGTTCTTTGACGAACCCTACCTCGGGCTTGATGCGGTTGCCCGGCAATTGTTCTACGACCGGCTCCTGGCCGACTTCACGCACTATCCGCGCACGATCGTCCTTTCCTCCCACCTCATTGACGAAGTGGCCAACCTTCTGGACCACGTCATTGTGATTGATGCAGGAAGGATCCTTATCGATGCCGAGGCGGATGCGCTGAGGGGGTCCGCGACGACGCTGGTGGGCCCGGCCGGCAAAGTGGACGCGTTCCTCGCGGGCAGGAAGGTCCTGCACCGCGAGACCATGGCCTCGCTGGCGTCGGTCACTGTTGACGAAGCCCTCAGCCCCGTGCGGCGGGCGGAAGCTGCCAGGGTGGGACTGGAGGTGGTTCCCGTGTCCCTGCAGCAGCTCGTTATCAGGAAGACTGTGGACAACCACGCCCGGCGCCAGGCGCCAGGCGCCAGGTGACGGACCGGAACGCGATGCATTGGAGGCAGCACGATGAGCAAGGCAATGGCGGTGGCGCGGATGCAACTCGTCACCAAATGGACATATCTGGGGAACCCGCTGGTCATTCTCGCGGCGGCCTTTCTCCTCTCGATCGCCATATTCGCCCTGATCCCGGTGGACGAGCCCAAGTTCGGCGGCGGCAGCCAGGCTCCGCTCTGGTACTTCATGGTGCTGGGCATCCAGAGCATGACGCTGGCTTTCCCGTTTTCGCAGGCGCTGAGCGTGAGCCGCCGGGCCTTTTACCTGGGCACCCTGGGCCTGTTTTCCGTGCTGGCCGGGGCTATGACGGCCATCTACCTCCTGGGCGGCATCGTTGAACGGGCCACCAACGGCTGGGGCGTCAATGGATTCTTCTTCGCCCTCCCCTGGGTCGCGGACGGGCCCTGGTACGGCACGGCGGTGTTCTACTTCACCATCATGATGTTTATGTTCATCATCGGCTTCTGGTTCGCCACGATCTACAAACGCTGGGGGACCATCGGGATGCTGATCTCCCTGATCGGCTCGGCCGTGCTGTCGCTCGGTATTGTGGCGCTGGCGACGCTGAACCAGTGGTGGGGGAGCATCGGCTACTGGTTCGTCCAGCAGACACCGCTGACCATGGGCGCCTGGGCTGCCGCCCTGTGTGTGGTGCTTGCCAGCGGCTCGTACCTCACGCTGCGGCGGGCGATTCCCTAACCCGCCACGCGCCCCCTCACTCGGAGTACGACGGGTGATTTCCACGACAGGGCCGCCTCGGTGACACGGGAACGGGCCTGTCCGGCGGTAAAGTATGGGCCGTGGGTTTGGACTTTACGGCGATCGACTTCGAGACGGCCAATGGCTTCCGGGGTTCACCATGCGCGGTTGGCCTGACGAAAGTGCGCGGCGGGCGGGTGGTGGATGAGGCGTCGTGGCTGATGCGGCCTCCGGTCAACCACGACCACTTCGAGTACCACAACGTCAGGGTCCACGGCATCAAGGCCACGGACGTGGCCGGCCGCCCGCGCTTCGGTGAACTGTTCCCGGAGATTGGCGCCTTCATCGGGGACGACATCCTGGCGGCGCACAACGCGGCCTTTGACCTGGGAGTGATCCGGTCAGGGCTTGAGGTCTCCGGCCTGCCCGGCCCTGCCTACGACTACGTCTGCACCGTGATGCTGGCCCGGCGCTGCTACTCCCTGGTCTCCAATTCCCTGCCGTTCGCCGCGGAGGAAGCCGGCGTGCCGCTGGTCAACCACCACGACGCCGCAGAAGACGCCCGCGCCTGCGCCGGCATCCTGATCGACATCGCGGCCCGGAACAACGCCAACAGCATTGCCGAGCTCTACCTGTCGCTGGGCCTGGTCCTGCCGCACCAGGAGGCGTTTGACCCTGCGCGCGACGTCCTGTCCAAAGCCAGCCTTACCGCCCTTGCCGGCGCCGCTGGCGGAAACAGCGCCACGCTGGTGCGCCCGTTCCTGTCCGGGTGGCCGGAGGAGGGCGACAACCCTGTCCCCAATGCCGACGCCGAACCCTCCCACCCGCTGTACGGCCAGACCGTTGTCTTCACCGGCGAGCTCTCCATGGCCCGGCCGGAAGCGAAGGTGCGTTCGGCCGAGCTGGGTGCCCGGCCGGAAAGCCGCGTAACCGCCCGCACCACGGTGCTGGTGGTGGGTGACGGTTTTGTGGCCGCGGACCTGCGGTCCGGCAGGCTGACCGGCAAGGCCCGGCGAGTCCTGGAGCTCCACGACCGCGGCCAGCCCATCGAAGTACTCTCCGAAGGCGAGTTCCTGCAGATGGTGGGCGGCTGAGCCGCACGCTTTGTCCGCATGCGGTGATTCCGGCTGCACGGATCCGGCCCGGTGTTCATCCGGCGCAACAAATCTTCCCTGCGGCGTGCCCGGCTCCTAGCCTTGCAGGATGAGCAAACTAACGGACGGCCAAACAACCGGAATCAACTGGTCCGCCGTGTTCGCCTTTCCCAACCCCGTCAATGAATACGCGGCCCGGATCACCGCCGGCCTGGTGGTGCTCCTCGCGGGCGCCACACTGCTGAGCGGGTCCGTTTGGGGACTCGTGCTGATCGCCGCGGGCTTCTGGCTGCGGGTGCTCTTCGGCCCACGGATTTCGCCGCTGGCCCTGCTCTCCGTCAAGGTCCTGGCACCCCGTCTGGGCCGCGTTCGCCTGGTTCCCGGACCGCCCAAGCGTTTTGCCCAGGGCATGGGAGCGGCGGTGTCCACGACGGCGCTGATCCTGTTCCTTGCCGGTGCCGCCCCTGCAGCCTGGATTGCGCTCGCGGTACTCATTGCGGCTGCGTCGCTGGAGGCCTTCGCCGGATTCTGCCTGGGCTGCGTTATCTTCGGAGTGCTGCAGCGCCGGGGCCTGATCCCGGAGGACATCTGCGAGGCCTGCAACAACGTCGCGCTCAGGCGGTTGTAACGCCCGCCAGCAGATCGGCCATGCCGCGGATGACGTCCGGCCCTTCGAGGGCGTCGAGCCATTCCGGGGGCAGGCACTCTTCGCCGTAGTAGGCGCCCAGGATGTTTCCGGCGATGGATCCCGTGGAATCGCTGGCGCCGCTGTGGTTGACGGCCAGCGCCAGGGCTTCCCGGAAATGGTCTTGCGGCGACAGTGTGGAGTCCGCGCCCGGCGCTGTGGCCAGGACAGCGTAAAGCCCGACGGCGAACGCCTCCTCCGCGACCCAGCCCTCGCCGAGCTGCCGAACCAGTTCCTCCGGCGACAGGACGCCCGTTCCCGCACAGCGGATGGCCGTTTCAAGCCGCTCCGGAAGTTCCGCCGCCAGATCCTTCAGGCCACGCACTTCGGCCAGGACCGCCGCCGCCGCGTCCGCCAGGCTATCACCGGCCACCAGGCGGTGGATCAGCAGGCTGAAGCTGCCGGCACTTTGCCGTGCGGACGGATGGCCGTGCGTCAGGGAGGCGGCGTCGGCACTCAACTTATAGACGGCGTCGGACGCTATGAAGGGAATCAGGCCGAACGGGGCCGACCTCATCACTGTTCCGCGATCCTTCGAGTCCGAGTTCACGGGCCGGTAGACGGTTCCCATTTCACCCGTGGCCAGTCCGCTGATGCACGTTTCTTCAGGGGCGCGGCGGTGCCTCAGCACCTCGTTCCCGTCGATCCACCGCGGCGGCTGCGCCGGGGCCTGCGGCGGCACAGACTCACCCTGGGTGTCCAGCCAGCGGAGGTAGGCCAGCCACACGCAGGCGTTCGCATCGGCGCCCACGCCGTCATTGGCCCATTCGAGCACCTCCACCAGCCCGTCCACGGTATACAGCGTCAGCTGCGTGTCGTCCGAAAAGTGGCTGCCGCCGTCGAGCGCTGCCAGGTCCGTCAGGCCCGCGGGGCCGAAGCGCTGGCGAATGGCCTCGATCGAGTCGAACGCCACCGCGTACCCCAGCGAGTCTCCTAGGGCGCCGCCCAGGAGGCAGCCGTGGATGCGGGACTTCAGCGGGGGCGCGGCAACGGCGTCCGGTTCAATGCTCATGACAGCAAATTTACCGTGGGGCGAAGGTGGAACGCGCCGGGCACCACACCGTCCGTCCACTAAGCTCGGACTCAGCCAACGCCCAGAATCCCTTGGCAGAATGCAAAGGCACCAGACCCCAACGATAAGGATTGCCCCACCATGACCACGCCTGTGCCCGTCCACCGTGATCCCGCCCCCGGGCTGACTGCCGGAAGCGGTGGCGAACTCCGGCACGGGCTGGTGTCCAGGCTGTCTGCGGAAGCCTTTGGCAGCCTTTTCATCGTGGTGGCTGGGCTGGGCGTGCCGCTGTTCTCCATCCCGCAGTCCAGCCCGCTGCCGGCCGCTCTGGCAGCAGGTCTCGCGGTGACCGCGGCCATGCTTGCCTTCGGCTACGTTTCCGGCGGACACTTCAACCCGGCAGTGACCGTTGGCCACGCCGTCGCCGGCCGGATCCGGCTCGGTGACGCCGCCGCTTACATCGGCGCGCAGCTGGTGGGTGCACTTCTCGGCGCCCTCGCACTCTTTGGCATCCTTCGGACCCTGCCGGGCATCCAGGACAGCCGCACGGCGTTCGACACTGTGACCGCCGGATTCGGCGAACATTCCATCATCCAGGCGCCCCTCGCCGGTGTGCTCCTGCTGGAAGTACTCGGGGCCGCCATCCTGGTTGCAGTCTTCCTGGGCACCACCGCACGCAACAACATCAACAAAACGGCAGCCGCCGTAGCCGTGGGCCTCGCCTTCGCCGTTCTGCTGCAGCTGGGCCTGTCCGTGGGCAACGCGCCGTTCAACCCCGCACGCGCCACGGCCTCGGCCGTCTTCAGCTCCAGCTGGTCCCTTGAGCAGCTGTGGCTTTTCTGGGTTGCTCCCTTGGCGGGCGCAGCCATCGCCGGGCTGGTCTTCCGGGGGTTCGCCGAGCCGGTTGCTGCCGTTACTGCTTCGGCCGCTGGATCAGCTGCTGACGGGTCAGTATTTGACGGCAGTGAGGCCAACGACGTTGAGGATTTCGACGACGAGGAGGATGCCGACGTCGATGGCGACGTCGCCGACGAGTCCGCTGCGGTGCCCGCCAAGGCAGCCGCTCCGGCCAAGCCCGCACCGGCTCATACCGCCGCGGACAAGCCGGACAGCCGCGACGAGGCCCAGGAATTCTTCGACGGAAAGCGCGGCTAGCTGGCCTTACTGGGCAACGGCTGTTGCGGCGGTTTCCTAAACTGTCGGTGGCAGCCGCTAGCGTAAGAATATGCGGTTATTGCACACATCGGACTGGCACTTGGGCAGGTCCTTCCACGGCGTCGGGATGCTGGACGCCCAGCGGTCATTCGTTGATCAGCTCGTCAGCGCTGTCACCGGAAATGCGGTCGACGTCGTCCTGATCGCCGGTGATGTCTACGACCGCGCCCTGCCCGGCGTCGACGTCGTGGGGCTGCTCGACGATGCCCTGGTGCGGCTCACGGCGGCCGGCGCCACAGTGGTGCTGACATCCGGCAACCACGACTCAGCCATCCGGCTGGGCTTCGCCTCCCGGCTGCTGGAACGTGGCGGCGTCCACTTGCGGACCCGGCTGGCGGACCTTGACCAGCCCGTCGTCCTGCCCCTTGAGACGGGTGACGGCGGGACGCCCGGTGCCGTCCTGGCCATCTATGGAATCCCCTGGCTGGAACCGCGCCTCGTCGCCGAACAACTCGGTGCAGAAACAGCCAGCCACTTCGAAGTCACCCGCGCCGCCACTGGCCGCATCCGGGCGGACCTCGCGGAGCGCAGCGCTGCGGGAACGGTCCATTCGGTGGTCCTCGCCCACACGTTCGCCAGCGGAGGCATCAGCTCGGACAGCGAGCGGGACCTCAGTATCGGGGGAGTCGGAGCCGTGCCCCTGGACCTGTTCGACGGATTCAGTTACACCGCGCTGGGGCACCTGCACGGCCGGCAGACCCTGTCGCCGCAGGTCAGGTACTCGGGGTCGCCCCTGGCCTACTCGTTCTCCGAAGCCAAGCACACCAAGGGAGGCTGGCTGATCGACGTCGGCCCGGACGGTGTGACCGGCGTATCGGAACTGTCGTGGGAAGCCCCGCGGAAGCTGGCCGTGCTCCGCGGCGATATCTCGGAGCTCCTGGAGTCCGCGGAACATTCCTGGGCCGAAGGGGCGTACTGCCAGATCACCCTGACGGATAAGCAGCGGCCGGCGCAGGCCATGGAGCGGCTGCGGGCCCGGTTTCCGGACACGCTGGTCCTCGGCTTTGATCCGCAGGGCGGCGCTGTTAAGGCGTCCAAAAGCTACAGCAGCCGGCTCGCCGAAGCCCATGATGATCTCTCGCTCTGCTGCGGATTCCTCGATCACGTGCGGGGGCGGGACGCGGACGACGCCGAGCGGTCGGCCATCGCCGCGGCGCTGGATAACGTACGCCTGACGGAGGCATCGCTATGAGGATCCACCGCCTTGCCATCTCCGCTTTCGGGCCCTTTGCGGGTACCGAGGAAATCGACTTCGACAGGTTGAGCGCCCACGGACTATTCCTCCTTAACGGGCCTACGGGGGCAGGGAAGACCAGCGTGCTGGACGCCGTCTGCTTTGCGCTGTACGGATCCGTGCCCGGGGCGCGCCAAGAGGGTAAGCGCCTGCGCAGCGATCATGCCGAGCCGTCGCTCGAACCGGCGGTAACCTGCGAGTTTTCCGCTCAGGGCCGCCACTTCGAAGTCACCAGGTCGCCGGCCTGGGATAAACCCAGTGCCCGGGGGAAGAACGGCTTCACCACACAGCAGGCCAAAACGCTCCTCCGGGAACGCATCAGCGGGACGTGGACGGAGAGATCCGGACGCAATGACGAAGCCGGCGCTGAAATCACCGCCCTGCTGGGAATGGACCGGGAACAGTTCACGCGCGTGGTGATGCTGCCGCAGGGCGATTTTGCCGCCTTCCTGCGGTCCAAGGCAGCCGATCGCCTGGAACTGCTGCAGAAGCTCTTCGGCACCCAGCGGTTCGAGGCTCTGGAACAGGAATTGGCGGCGCAGGCACAGGCCGCGCGGAACGATGTTGCCCGGCTGAACGCGGAGCTTGAGCTGTTGGCGGCGCGGGCGGAAGCCGAGGCCGCTGCGCTGGCCATTGACGATTCCGCAGCTCCTGCCCAGGAGGAATCTTCTGCCCGGATCGAATGGCTGCAGGAATCAGTGGCCCACCGCGCAGGGGAACTGGCTGCCGCGGCGGAGGCCGCAGCAGCTGTCAGCAGGCACACCTCCGGCCGGCTGGAGCGCGAGTCCGCGCGGCGGGAACGGCACCGCAAACTGGCAGCCGCCGAGGCCCGGAAAGCAGCCACAGAGGCAACCCTGCCGTCACTGGAGGTCCATGCCGCCCGCCTCGAACAGCACCGCCGCGCCGAGGTGCTCTCGGGCCAGCTGCAAGCAGTCCAGTCCAGCCAGACCCAGGTCCGGCACGCGGCGGGAGCCATGGAATCCGCCATCACACTGCTGCGCATGGCGGCGGATGAAGACCCCGAACTGGACCAGCTGGACCTTGGCGCCTTGGATGCGGACCACTCCGATGGCGGGCTCTCCGCTGCGGGGGCCCTTGACATCGCCGGTGAGCTGAGCCGGCTCCGGTCCCTGCTGGCCGTGGTGGAGGCCAGGCTGCCGGACGAAGAACGCCTCCATTCGCTCGTTGCCACGCGTGCCGCACTCAGCACGAAGCAGAGGGAACTCACCCAAAAGGACATTGACCTGGGCGTTTCGCTGCAGGCCCTCCGCACGGAGCAGGAAACCCTGACGGCACGCCTGGAGCCCCTGGCGGACCTGGCCTCAACCTCCATCCTGCACGCCAAGGAAGCCGCTGCGGCTGAGGAACTTCTTGACGTCGTCCGGCGCTACGCGGCTGCGCGCGCGGCGCAGGAGCTCGCCACCGAGCGCCACTCGGCGTTCCGGGAGATCCAGCTCGAGAAGAAACTCCGCTGGCTGGACCTGCGCGAGGAAAGACTCGCCAACGCCGCCGCCGAACTCGCCGCCCAGCTGGCCGAGGGGGAAGCCTGCCCGGTTTGCGGCAGTGCGGACCACCCGGCTCCCGCGGAGGCTTCGGCGTCAGCGCTGGGCCTCAGCCAGGCCGAGGAAGCCGCCCAGCACGACCATGAGTCTGCGGAGAAAGACCTGGCAGCGCGGGCCCGTGAGTTGGGCGACGCGAACCAGTTGATGGCCGTTCTTGAAGGCCAGGGCGGGGACACCCCCGAAGAGGAAGCGCTTGCGGCCTTCGAGTCTGCCCGCACCGCCGCCGGAGAGTCGCAGCTGGCGGTGAAAAACCTCGCTGACCTCCGGCAGCAGCTTGAGGCAGCCGAAACCAGATTTACCGCAGCGGATTCCGCCAGGCACAGAGCGGCATCCGAGCTCGCGCAGGTCACCGTTGAATTGTCGGGGCTGGTGGACCAGCTGGCGTCGCTTGACGAGGCGCTCTCCGCCCTGCGTGGCGGCCACCGCAGCCTCACACACCGGCTGCGGTCGCTGCAGGACGCTGCTGCCACACTGGAGAAGGCCGTGGAGGCCCAGGCCTTGCTCAGCAGGGCCAGGGCCAGGGCCGAGGAAGCGCGGATCCAGCTTGACCTGGCGTTGCCGGAGGCTGGTTTCAGTTCTGACGTTGAAGCCCGGGCTCAGCTGCTGTCGGCCACCGACGCCGATGCCCTGCTGGCTGAGGTCCGGGCCGGCCACGACGAACAGGCGCGGATAGCCGAGCTGTTCGCATCCGAGGATCTGCTGCTGGCACGGACGGAAGCCGCAGCCCATCCCGCGGTGGACGAAGCACTCATTGCGGAGCTGCAAACCGCCGCGGAGCAGGCCGGGCAGGAGGCACGCGCCGCCGATCTCGCCGCCGGTATGGCCGTGCGCTGTGTGGAATCGCTGGACGCTGTCCGCAATGACTACGAACGGCTTGCCGGTTCCGGGCGGGTTCCGCGGGAACGCGCCCGGCTGCTGACAGCCCTGGCTGATACCGCCGCAGGCCGAGGAGACAACACGTACCGCATGAGCCTGAACAGCTACGTCCTCGCGGCACGGCTTGAACAGGTGGCGTTGGCTGCTTCCGAACGCCTGGTGGCCATGAGCGATGGCCGCTACCTGCTCCAGCATTCAGACGCCAAGGCCGCGCGGGGCGCGAAATCCGGGTTGGGCCTAGAAGTCGTGGACCAGTGGACTGGGCACCGCCGGGATACTTCCACCCTTTCCGGCGGCGAGTCCTTTATGGCGTCCCTCTCACTCGCCCTGGGGTTGGCAGATGTTGTGCAGCAGGAGTCCGGCGGCATCCAGATCGAGACGCTCTTTGTGGACGAGGGTTTCGGCAGCCTCGACGAACAATCCCTGGAACAGGTGATGGATGCCCTCGAAGGCCTTCGCGACGGCGGGCGCGTTGTGGGTCTCGTCAGTCATGTTGGGGAAATGAAACAGCGTATCGGAACCCAGCTCCAGGTCCTCAAAGGCCGGAACGGTTCCACGCTCCGCATTTCCGACGTCGCCGAAGCGCTGGTGTGACGGCGGCCATGCCGGGCTGGAATGGCCCCAGCCGGCCTCTATAATCGGATAGTTACCGGGTCGCGCGCATCGGGAGGAGGGACGATGCGCATTACTGAACGAGCCCGGAACCTTGAACTCTTCAACAATGTCCTCCCTGCCCGCTTCCCTGGAAGCGCCGCTTTCTTCTGACACTGTCTCTCCCGGCACTGCCCATCCTGGCACTGCGCCGGCCTCCGCTGCGCTGGCTCCGCCCACGGGACGGTTCGCCAGGCTCCCGCACCTCGCAGGCCGCAGCTTTATCCCCGTGGGCCTGTTCGCCCGGCTGCCCTTGGCCATGCTTACTGTCGGCGCCCTGACGCTTGTTACGTCCGTGACCGGCTCCTACGCGCTCGGTGGCACTGCCGCTGGTGCTGTGGGGATCGGCTCGGCCCTCGGCGCCCCGGTTTTTGGTGCCCTCGCAGACCGCAGGGGGCAGCGGCCCGTACTCCTGGTGGCGGCGGTGCTCCATACTTTAGCTGTCCTCGCCCTGATCGGGACGGCTTGGGCTGTGCCCGAAGCCGGGTCTTTTCCCGCGGCAGTGATCGCCGCCGCATTCCTTGCTGGGGCCAGCTGCCCGCAGGTAGGGCCGCTGGCCAGGGTGCGCTGGATGGCGCTCACCTCGAGGGGCACGGGAGCGAAGGCAGGCAGGGATCTGGACACGGCCCTGTCGTACGAAGGCACGGCTGATGAGCTGACGTTCGTCCTGGGGCCGGCTTTGGTGGGAATCCTGGCTAGCCTTGTGGCCCCATGGCTGCCGTTGGCCTTGGCCGCAGCCATGACCATCACGCTGGTGCCCGCCTTTGCGGTGCACTCCACGCACAAGGCGGTTCCCCTGAACCGGGGCTCGGCAGCTTCGCGCAAGGCTGCGAGGATTCCCGCCGCCGTCGCACTGCCCGTCCTGGCGATGGTGGCCATGGGCACTTTCTTCGGGTCCGCCCAGACGGCTTTGAGCTCCTTCTCCGCCAGTTTCGCCACCTCGGAAATCGCCGGACTGCTGTATGCGGTCATGGGACTGAGTTCGGCCGCCGCAGCCCTGTCCGTGGCGTACTGGCCCCAGCGCTTCACTCCCGCCGGCCGGTGGCTGGTCAGCGCGGCACTCATGACGGTGCTCGCGTTGTTGCTGCTCGTGCCCGGATCGTTGGGCGGCATGATTGCGGTGCTTCTGGTCCTGGGATTGCCCGTGGGCCCCGTGATGGTCACAGTCTTCGCGATCGGAGGCCTGGTGGCGCCGGTGGAAAGGCTGGGGACCGTCATGACAGCTCTGGCAAGCGGGATCGTGGCGGGCACCGCACTGGGGGCCGCCGTTGGTGGCCAGCTGGCGCAGGCCCACGGCTATCACGCCGCCTTCATTGTGCCGGTGATTGCCGCCGGAGGCCTGCTGGTGCTTGGTGCCGCGGCCGCCGTCATTCTCCGCAAACGCCACTGATCGACGCCGGGCGCTGGTCGCCGCCAGGCGGCGTGTGCAACGGTCTAGCCCAGCTGGGCCTCTATGCGCGCGGCACCCGCCACCAGCGCAGCGGCGATTTCGTCCGGATTCTGGGCTGCCCGGATATAGACGACGGCCAGCGCGGCCGGCCGGCCGGCCGGGACCATGACCGGAACAGCCACGGAGGAGACTCCGGCGATGACTTCATCGTGGCTGGCGGCATAGCCCAGTTGCCGCGCGGTTCCCGCCTCGGGCCGGTAGGGGATTCCCGGGGCTGCCGCATGCCACTCAGCTTCTGAATAGGCGGACTGGATCGCAATGCCAGGGGCACCGGCGCTGATGGGATGCCGGGAGCCGGGGTGCTGGACGATGGCGGCCCCGGTATGCCGCGGGTCCACGGTGACCAGCGTGACGCAGTCATCGCGGTCCCAGACGGCCACAAAGGCACTCATGGTCAGGGCATTCGCGAGTTGCGTGAGTTCCGGCAGTGCCGCCGTCTGCAGGTTGCGGGCAACCCCCCGTGCCAGGACAGCCAGCCCGGGCCCCGGCTGGACTCTGCCCGCGTCATCGCGCACCAGCAAGGAATGGTCCTCCAGTGTCCGCAGGATCCGGTAGGCCACGGAACGGTGAACGCCCATGGCGTCGGCAAGTTCCGCAATGGTCAAGGGAGTCTCCGCGGCCGCCAGGATTTCCAGCGCACGGATTCCGCGCGACAGGGTCTGGGACGGCGAAGCCTGAGCTGCTCCGGCGGGGACTGCGGTAGGCGTCATGCGTCCCATCCTAGGCGGCTGCACGGGCGCTGCCCGGGTGCCGTGACGGTGCTTCCCTCACTCGGACTGCGTGCGTATTTCGAAAAGCCCGGTGCTGATTCCGAAAAGGAAGTTCAACTATGGAACTGACTCGCATCAACTATGGAACTGATCCGCGCGGAGAATCAAGAAAAATAGTGCGTTTCATCACATCTTCGCGTAACGTCATACTAACTGACCGTTCGATCAGTAAATCGGACGGCCTAAATCCACCGTCGGCAGCCGTTATCCCCAACCAGGCTGCCCCAAGCCACGGAGTTCCAATGACCGAAACTTCACGCGTCGATTCCGAGGCGGGCCCGAGCAGCAAGCACGAGGAACGCAAGGTCCTCGCAGCAACGCTGGTCGGCACCACCATCGAGTGGTACGACTTCTTCATCTTCGCCCAACTAACGGGTACCCTGCTGTCCCCGCTGTTCCTGGCTCCGCTGAACGAATCCAATCCGGGCCTGGCCCAGATCCTGTCCTTCGCGCTGATCGGCATCAGCTTCCTGTTCCGCCCGCTGGGTGCAGTGGTTGCCGGCCACCTTGGTGACCGGCTCGGACGCAAGGCCATGCTGGTCTTCACCCTCCTGATGATGGGCGCAGCCACCTCTCTGATCGGCATGCTGCCGACGTACGCGCAGATCGGCGTCTGGGCCCCCATCCTGCTGATCATCCTCCGCATTGCCCAGGGCTTCTCCGCCGGCGGTGAATGGGGCGGCGCTGCCCTGATGGCAGTGGAGCACGCCCCCAAGAGCCGGCGCGGCGTGTTCGGCGCGTACCCGCAGATCGGCGTCCCGGTCGGCATGATCCTGGCCACCGGCCTGCTCTTCATACTCAACTCGAACATGTCCAAGGAAGACTTTGCTTCGTGGGGCTGGCGCGTTCCGTTCCTGCTGTCCATCGTGCTGATTGTGGTGGGATACCTGATCCGGCGGGCCGTGGCCGAGAGCCCTGTCTTCCAGGAGATGGCGGCCCGAAAGGCCGAAAGCAGGGCGCCCCTCAGCGAGCTCATTCGTAGCCACAAGAGGCCCGTGCTCTACTCGACCATGATCTTCATCGGCAACAACGCCGCTGGCTACCTGTTGATCGCCTTCTTCATCTCCTACGCCACCAGGACGCTGAAGATGCCGGTCCCGGAAATCCTGCTCGCCACCACGCTCGCTTCCTTCGGCTGGCTGATCTTCACGCTCGCTGGCGGCTGGCTCTCGGACCGGATCGGCCGGGTCAAGACGTTCCTGATCGGTTATGCGATCATCTTCGTTTGGATGATCCCGATGTTTGCCCTGATCGACACCAAGAACATCTGGCTTTACGGTGTGGCGCTCTTCGTGCTGACCATTGGCCTCGGCCTCTCCTACGGCCCCATGTCGGCGATGTACGCCGAGATGTTCCCTGCCAATGTCCGCTACTCGGGCATCTCCATCGGATACGCGTTCGGCGCGATCCTCGGTGGTGCCTTCGCCGCAACCATTGCCGAGACTCTGCTGCAGAGCACCAAATGGACCGGATCCATCGGCATCTACATCATGATCCTGTGCGTGATTTCGGCTGTCGGGGTTGTGCTTGCCAAGGAGACGAAGGGCAACCCGCTCGGCGTCAGCAGCCACCACTAAAGTTGTACGTATCGCAGAACGGCGGGCTCGGGCCATCTGGCCTGGACCCGCCGTTTGGCTTTCCGGGCCCGGTGTTGCCGTCGGGCCTACTGGTTCAGCAGGCTGATGGCGTCCTCATCGGCCAATTGTTCGAAGTGCCGGTAGAAGCTGCCAACGGCGCGGAATTTGCCAGGCAGATGCAGGCACAGCACGGCGTCGCACACCCGCGACACGGCCGTGTAGGCTTCCACCGAACCCACCGGCGCTGCGGCGACGACGCGTGCCGCACCACCGGAACGGGCTGCCTCGGCGGCAGCGCGCATGGTGGCTCCGGTGGCCAGGCCGTCGTCGAGCAGTAGAACTGTCTGACCGGTGAGGTCGTTGCTGATCCCCGGGTAAGTCGCGGCCCGGCGGAGCAGCTCGGCCCTCTCGCGTTTCTCCACTTCGTCCAGCCACTCCTGGCGGACGCCGTGGTCCAGAATGCGGGTGATCAAGGGACGGTTGAGCAGGCGCACTATCCGGCCTCCCGACCAGGCCAGCGCACCGAACGCTGTTTCGTCGTGGCCGGGGATGCCGAGTTTCCGGACCAGAACGGCGCCGAGTGGCAGGTACAGGGCCTTGGCAGCCGCGGCGGCCACAGGGATGCCGCCGCGGGCCAGCCCCAGGACGATGGTGTCGGGGCGTTCCCGGAACTGCGTGAGCACCGCCGCCAGCCGTTCACCGGCATCGGTGCGGTCTTCAAAACGCGTGCTCATTGTTCCCTCTCCGGCTGTCTCCGCCACGCTTCCAGCCTACCTTCTGCTGCCGCGCCGGGAACCGGGGATACTTCCTCACACTGCTGCTCAGTTACGAGAGGGGCGGCGGTAACAGCCTTGGTGATTTCCTGGATCACAACAGTCCGTTCAGGGGTGGAAGACGGTGAGGCCGTCCGGATCTGCGGCCGGAATGAGGTTTTCGTAGTTGGTGTCCTGCATGTAGGACAGGAGCTGCTCCGTATGCTCCTGGTCCAGGAGCCGGCCCTCGAGCAGTTCCGCCAGGATATGGGCCATCTCGGCGGTCGAAAGCGTATTCACCTCGGGGTCATGCGTGACGTCGATGGAGGCGGCATACTCCGAAAGTTCGGAAAGGCCCACGGCGTCCATCAGCAGGCTCCACGATTCGTTGTTGCTGTCCTGGACCATCGCCTGGATCTGGAACTCCGAGGTGAACGCGCCCGGTGGATCATCGAGGGACGCTGAACCCTCCTCCACAAGGTGGTAATAGGCAGCAGCGGTCAAGATCTTGGCCGTGCTCGCTGCCTTGAACGGTTCCTCCACGCCGTACTGGTGCACGTCCCCACCGTCGGGGGCCATCAGCGCAACACCCACCTGGTACTGGCTGTTGGTGCCGATGATGGCATCGATGGCTGCGTCCAGGCCCGCGTCAATCGGGGCGGAGCTTGCAAACGTGTCGATGCCAATTGATGCGCGCGATGCCGCACCCTGCCCGGGCCGGGCAGGGGCCAGTACGAAGGCGGCAGCGATCAGGACCACGGCGAGGAAACCGGCGGCAGCCATCAGGGCGGAACGGCGGCGTAGGGCGGCGTCCGTGCGGCGGGCGAGCGGCTGGGGAGGATCGTGCATCTGACGATCCAAGCAGCGGAACCTATGCGGGCGCTACGAAATCCCTGTCAGGGATCAGCCGCGCACTGATCAGCCGCGCACTGGTCAGACCCCCAGGAAAGCGATGGCGCCTTGTTTGAAAGCGCGGCTGGTGATGGCGTTGGTGTGGTTGCGGCCAGGCAACGTCAGCTGTTCAGCCATGGACCCTGCCCGGATTCCGAGTGCGGCAAGCTGCGGCATGGTGGCCGCACGTTCGTCCTGGTCGCCGGCCACAAGGAGCATCGGCATGTGGGGTACGGCTTCGGCGGGATCGAAGGGCTCGGCCTTGATGGCATCCACCAGGGACAGCAGCGCGAAGATGTTGTTGCTCGGCAGGAGCATGGCCATCTTGAGCAGGCCGGCCGTGGACTCGTCCGCGATGGGGGTTCCGTCGGCGAGGTAGTTCTGGGCGGCGATGAGGTCAAAGGCTGCCAGCGGATCGGCGATGTTCGGTCCGCCCAGGACCAGGCGGTGGACGATCTCGGGCTGGGTGGCGCCGAATTCCCAGGCGAGCCGGGCGCCCAAGGAATAGCCCACAACGTCCACCCCGCTGGTGGGGTCACCGGTATGCAACGGCCGCACGCCGGCGTCGAACGCTATCTGCAGCAGATCCGCGCGGATCCGGCTGGGGGAGTAGGAGTCCATGTCCTCGGGGGCGCCGCTGCGGCCGTGTCCTGGCAGGTCCACGGTGATGACGCGGCGGCCGGCCTCCAGCAGGGCCGCCACCCAGCCGGTGTCATGCCAGTTGAGCTTGCTGGAGGAGGAGAAGCCGTGCAGCAGCAGCACAGGGCGCAGTCCGGCGTCGTTCTGGGGGTCGTGCACCTCCACAAAGAGTTGGGGGTCAGTGCCCTCAACGGTGTGGGAATGCATCTCGCCGGTGTGTCTGCCGCTCATGGTGTCAGTCCTCATCAAGTACGGCGCTCAGGCGGACCCGGCGCGTCGGTGCCTCGTCCTTCGGGACCGTGCCCACGATTCCGGCGGTGTTGTCCGGTACCTCGAACACGATCAGGGGTTCGCTGACATTGATCCTGTCGCCTGCCCCACCGAAGATACGGACCACTTTACCTGCCTGCGGACTGGGCAGTTCAACAGCGGATTTGCTGGTTTCCATCTCCACCAGCGGCTGGTGACGCTCTACCTGATCGCCGGGCGAAACCAGCCAGTCAAGCACGGTCGCTCCTCACCCAACTGGCTGGCAGTTAACGTCGCCATAAACCGAAATGGCGACGTTAACTGTGAGCTACTTTGGTGTGTGGCGGGACTTCGTGAGCCGGGCGCCGAGCCAGCAGGCTGCCGCGAGGCAGGCAACTAGAACGAACGTGCTCAGCAGCTGTCCGCGGCTGCTTTCCGCGCTGAAGCCGACGGCGAAGATCACGCCCAGGAGGACCAGTCCGAAGTTAGTCAGGCCCGGGAATCCCTTCATCCGCAGGGGAAGTTCGGCACTGTCCCGGTCCGCGCGGCGCCGGAGGATCAGCTGCGAAACAAGGGCCGTGCCCCAGACCACCAGGCACGTTGATCCGACCAGCTGGAACAGGGCCGGCAGGATCCGGTCCGGGAACAGCAGCTCCAGAACCGTGGCGAAGAAACCGAACGCCACGGACACGCCCACCGCCACCATGGGCACGCTGGCCCCGCTGAGCCTGGCCAGGAACCGGGGAGCCTCGCCGCGTTCGGCGAGCGAGTACACCATGCGGGACGCACCGTAGAGGTTGGCATTCAGTGCAGAGAGAAGTGCGACGACGGCAACCAGGGTGATCGCCGTTCCGGCGCCCGGGATCCGGGCCGCGTCGAGCACGCCGGCAAAGGGAGAGGCGAGTCCTTCGGAGGAGACCGGCAGGACGGCTGCGATGACAAAAACCGACCCGATGTAGAAGACCAGGATGCGCCACAACACGGTCCGGATCGCCCTACCCACACTGTGCTCCGGATCCTCCGTTTCCGCGGCGGCCACGGCCACGATCTCGGTTCCGCCGAAGGCAAAGATCACCACGAACAATGCCGTTGCGATGCCGCCAAGCCCGGCGGGGGCAAAATCAGTGGTGATGTTAGCGAGTCCGGGCGAGGCTACCTCGGGCACGAGACCCAGCAGCAGGGCGGCCCCCACGGCCAGGAAAGCGACAATGGCGGCAACCTTCAGGATGGCAAACCAGAATTCGAACTCGCCGAAGTTCTTGACGCCCGTCAGGTTGATGGCCGTAAACACAACCATAAAAATGAGTGCCAGGACCCAGACGGGGGTAACCGGCCAGACGGAGAACAGCAGGCCCGCTGCGCCGAGGGCTTCCGCGGCGATGACCACCACCAGCTGGAGCCACCACAGCCAGCCCACGGTGGCGCCGGCGGTTTTTCCCAGGGCCCGCTCGGCGTAGACGGAGAACGCGCCGCTCGTGGGATTCGCAGCGGCCATCTCGCCCAGCGCCCACATCACCAGGATGATGAGCGTTCCGGCGACCAGGTACGAGATCAGCACGGCGGGCCCCGCGGCCTGGATGCCGGCCCCCGAGCCCAGGAACAGGCCGGCGCCGATGGCGCTGCCCAGTCCCATCATGGTGAGCTGCCGGGGTTTCATGGAGTGGCCGAGGTGGGATTTCGGCCGCACTGCCGTGGACTTCGATGTCATGCCTGTGAACCTTCTTGGGGTTGGGGTGGTGCCCCCCGCGGGGACCACTTGAATTTACCGCCTAAGTTGACCATCAACCAGGACCTGGGCCACGATGCGGTGGCCGAGGCGCTGGCCGCGATCCCGGAACTGATCGAGGTCCACACCGTTTCGGGCAGTTCGGACCTTATTGCGAGGATCGCCGCGCGGTCCAATCCGGACCCGCAGCGTGTTCTGGATGCGATGATCGCCACCAGGACCGTGCTCCGCGCGTCGTCCGTGATTGTCCTCAACACCCATTTCCAGGGCAGGACGCTGAACCCGCTCGAAGCCGCGGCCGCCAGGCGGCCGCCAGGCGGCCGCCAGGCAGCCGGGGTAAGGTCGCCGGGGCCGGCCCAAGGACCCCTCGTCCAGTCGCGTGGGGCGGCGAAACATTTTGAATCAGAGGAACGGGGCCGTAGAATCAGTTCTAGTCAAAATGACTATAACTAAGCGATGGCAATGAAGCCGAGAAGCAGGGAGCGGGTGAGTGACCGTGTACAGCAGCTCAGCGAACGTCTCCGAGCGGGCCACCGCAGCCCCCTCGCTCGCCATCTCCACCGTCATCTTTGCCTTGCGGCCCAGCGAATCCTCGGGCCGGCCTACCCTTTGGCTTCCCTTGGTCCGCAGGATCCGTGAACCGTACAAGGATCTTTGGGCCCTTCCCGGCGGACCGCTCACGCATGTTGAATCCCTGCAGGATGCAGCATCCCGGAACCTCCGGGAAACCACCGGACTCACGCCGAGCTACCTGGAGCAGCTGTACGCGTTCGGCGGGCTGCACCGCTCACCCACCCAGCGCGTGGTGTCGATCGTGTACTGGGCGCTGGTCCAGCCCACCGAGGCCGCTTTGGCCGACGAATCGGAGAACGTGAAGTGGTTCAGGGCAGACAAGGTGGGGGACCTGGCCTTCGACCACAACGCCATTGTTGAGTACGCGCTCCGGCGCCTGCGGAACAAGCTGGCCTACGGTTCCGTGGCCTACCACTTCCTGGGGGAGTACTTCACGCTCGCCCAGGTCCGGGAGGTCTATGAAGCCGTCCTGGACACCCGGCTGGACCCGGCCAACTTCCGCCGCCAGCTCACATCCACGCCGGAGATCGAAGAAACCGGCGAATACCTCCAGGGCGGCAAGCACCGCCCGCCACGTCTTTACCGCTTCACCGGCCGTCCCGGCCTTGACCCCGATAACAGGAGCACACCATGAGCAGCGTCAACACAGCCATCCAGCTGATCACGCGCGAACAAGCTGAAAGCGCGACCCGCAGCACGGCAGCAGGCAAAACAGTATCCACCTGCAGCCCGGCGCTCGCCAAGGGCCCGTGGGAATACGACCTTGCCGAAGCCCTCGCGGGTGCCCCTGCCTACGGACCCGGCGCCTCCAGCGCGGACGTTGCCCCGGCCGCCACACCGCGCCAGGGCCAGCTGCCGGAGGAATACAAGCTCGCCAGCGATGCCGAGCTCGATGTCCGCATCCGGGCGGCCAAGGAAAAGCTCGGGGACCGGGCAGTGATCCTGGGCCACTTCTACCAACGGGACGAAGTCATCCAGTACGCCGACTTTGTGGGCGACTCCTTCCAGCTGGCCAACGCCGCCCTCACCCGGCCCGACGCTGAGGCCATCATCTTCTGCGGCGTGCACTTCATGGCCGAGACCGCGGACATCCTCTCCACCCCGGAACAGGCCGTCATCCTGCCCAACCTCGCCGCCGGCTGCTCCATGGCGGACATGGCGGACACCGACTCCGTCGAGGAATGCTGGGAACAGCTCGAAGGGATTTTCGGTACCGAGGCCGATGCCGAGGGGCGGGTTCCGGTCATTCCTGTCACCTACATGAATTCCTCGGCCGCCCTGAAGGCTTTCTGCGGCCGGAACGGCGGCATCGTCTGCACCTCCTCCAACGCCAAAATGGTCCTGGAATGGGCCTTCGAACGCGGCCAGCGGGTCCTCTTCTTCCCCGACCAGCACCTGGGCCGTAACACCGCCAAAGCCATGGGCGTGCCGCTGGAGCAGATGCCCATGTGGAACCCGCGCAAGGAACTGGGCGGCAACGACGAACAGGCCCTGCTCGATTCCCGCGTGATCCTCTGGCACGGCTTCTGCTCGGTCCACAAGCGTTTCAACGTGGGTCAGATCGAAAAGGCCCGCGCCGAGTTCCCCGGCGTCAACGTGATTGTGCACCCCGAGTGCCCTATGGAGGTGGTGGACGCCGCCGATTCCGCCGGCTCCACCGACTTCATCAAGAAGGCCATCGCAGCCGCCACCGAACCGACCACGTTCGCGATCGGCACGGAGGTCAACATGGTGAACCGGCTCGCCGCAGAATACCCCCAGCACACCATCTTCTGCCTGGACCCGGTGATCTGCCCCTGCTCCACGATGTACCGCATCCACCCCGGCTACCTCGCCTGGGTCCTGGAGGAACTCGTCGAAGGCCGCATCGTCAACCGCATCAGCGTGGACGATTCCGTTCAGGACAACGCCAAGACCGCGCTCGAGCGTATGCTCGCCTCGCGTCCGCTGTAGCCCGTCCGCTGTAGTCCACCTCCTGTAACCCCGGAAACCGAAACGAGCCCCACATGAGCGCAGAGAGCCCAGCCGGTGGTCCGGCACCCCGGCGGCTGATCGTCGTCGGGAGCGGCATCGCGGGACTGTACTCCGCGTTGCTGGCCGCCGATGCCGGCGCCGAAGTGGTGCTGCTGACCAAGGGCGCGCTCGCGGACAGCAACACGTACTACGCCCAGGGTGGCATCTCCGCCGTCCTCGACGAACCCGCGCCCGGGGACACTGTGGCCGCGCACATCGCAGACACAATGAAGGCCGGGGCCGGGCACTGCGACGAGGAGGCTGTCCGCGTCCTCTGTACGGAGGCCCGCCTGGATATCGCCGGCTTGGAACGCTTCGGCGTGCGTTTCGACATGGACGACGACGGCGACCCCTCGCTCGGGCTCGAAGCCGCCCATTCCGCGCCGCGGATCCTGCACGCCGGCGGCGATGCCACCGGTGCCGGTGTGGCCAGGGCACTTATCAGGACCGTCCTGGATGCGCAGGCCGCTGGCCGGATCCAGGTCATCGGGCACGCCCAGGTCACGTCCTTGTCGCAGAGCGAAGGCCGCGTGGCGGGTGTGAATTTCCTCCACGACGGGCGGGAACTCGGCGTCCACGGCGATGCCGTGCTCCTGGCCACCGGGGGAGCGGGCCAGCTGTTCGCTCAGACCACCAACCCTGCCGTGGCAACTGCCGACGGGCTGGCGCTCGCCTGGCGGGCCGGAGCCGACGTGGCGGACCTGGAGTTCTTCCAATTCCACCCCACCTGCATGGTGCTGCCGGTCGATGCCCTTGAGACAGCCGGCAACGGCACCGAACCGCTCCTGATTTCCGAAGCCGTCCGCGGCGAAGGCGCCATCCTGCTGGACGCTAACGGCGAACGTTTTATGCCCGCCTATCACGTCGACGCGGAGCTCGCCGCGCGCGACGTCGTCGCCCGCAGCATCGCCCTGCACCTCGCGACCCTTGGGGATCCCAACGGGCACGTATTCCTTGACGCCATGGTGGTCGAGGCCCGGCGGGGCGAGGGCTACCTGGCCAAGCGCTTCCCCACCATCACCCGACGCACCCGCGAAGCCGGCGTCGACTGGACCCGCGAACCCGTCCCCGTGGCACCAGCCGCGCACTACTGGATGGGTGGGGTCCTTACCGACCTCTACGGGCGGACCTCGGTGCCTGGGTTGCTTGCCGCCGGTGAGGTTGCTTGCACCGGCGTTCAAGGGGCTAACCGGCTTGCCAGCAACTCTTTGCTCGAAGGGCTTGTCTTTGGGCGGCGGGCTGTCGAGGGTTTCCTGGCTGGCAGTTCCGCAAGTCCCTCGGCGCCTGCGCTCCGGCCTCGCGCCGGCGGGCGCCTCGCAAGCTCGGCGGCCGACGCGGACCGTCACGCAACAACGGCGCTATCGGGACCTCCGGAACTGCCGGTGATGTTCGACGACGTCCCCGCGACCATTTCCTGGCAGTTTGAAACGGTCCCGGCACTTGGGCCTGTCGAGACTTCGTTTGCTGAGGCCGGGCCTTTTTCCCGGGTGGCGCTTCGGCGCTTGATGACTGCGAACGCTGGGGTTCTGCGTGATGGCGGGCTGCTTAGGGAGGCTTCGGGCTTGCTTGGGGCGTGGGCCTCTGCTGACGATCCGGTTACTCTGCCTGATTCCCTTGACCCTCGGGAGCATGAGGATGCCAATCTTTTGTTGGCTTCGCAGCTGTTGGTGCATGCCGCGCGGGAGCGGCGGGAATCCTTGGGGGCGCATTACCGCAGCGACAGCGTGCCGGGAGCTGCCGCCGTCGAACATTTTGACAAGCGTTACACCCTGAGCCGGAAAGCGAGCCTCGTTAATGACTAGCCTGACCCTCCCCGCAGCACCCGTCCGGGACATCCTGGAGCGGGCCTTTGCCGAGGACGCGCCCAGCGGCGACATCACATCCCAGCTGCTGATCCCGGCTGACGCCCGCGCCACGGCAGTGCTCAACGCCCGCGTGCCCGGCATCTTCAGCGGTGGAACGGTGTTCCGCGACGCCATGAAGCTTATTGATCCGGAGACGGACGTGAAGTTGTTGCTTGCAGACGGTGAAGCGTTCGTCGCCGGAACCCACCTCGCGCGGGTGAGGGGCAGCGCCCGCTCCGTGCTGCTGGCCGAACGGGTCGGGCTGAACCTGGTTCAGCGCATGAGCGCCATCGCCACCAAGACCGCGGAATTCGTCCGGCTCGTCGAAGGCACCAAGGCGCGCATCACGGACACCCGCAAGACCACGCCCGGCCTGCGGGTGCTGGAGCGCTACGCCGTCCGCTGCGGCGGGGGAGCCAACCACCGCTACAGCCTCTCCGACGCCGTGCTGGCCAAGGACAACCACCTGGCCGTCATGACCGGCGGCGACCCCGCCAAGCTCACCGCCCTGCTTGTCGCGGCCAAGGCCCAGCTGGGGCACACCACGCACTTCGAAGTGGAGGTGGACAGCGCCGAGCAGATCGAACCTGTTCTCGCCGCGGGCGTGGACACCATCATGCTGGACAACTTCACCCTTGAGGAGCTCCGTGCAGGCGTCAAGCAGGTGGCCGAGCGCGCCATCGTGGAAGCCAGTGGCAACGTCAACCTCGGCACCGTGGCGGACATCGCGGCCGCGGGCGTGGACGTCATCTCCATCGGCGGCCTCACGCACAGCGTGGCTGCCCTGGACCTGGGGCTGGACGTCGAACTGAGGGCCGGCTGACACCGCCATGATCTTCCTCGACGCCGCCGCCACCACGCCTGTCCGCCGCGAAGTCCTCGAGGCCATGTGGCCCTATCTGAGCGGCGAGTTCGGCAACCCGTCCAGCCACCACACGCTGGGTGAGGCCGCTGCGGCTGCGCTCGAAGGTGCCCGCGGCGGCGTGGCCAAGGTGCTCGGCTGCCGCCCGGGCGAGGTCACCTTCACCTCCGGCGGAACGGAGGCGGACAACCTGGCGCTCAAGGGCATCGCCCTGGCCCGGCAGGCCGCGGACCCGAGGCTCAACCGCGTGGTGATCAGCGCCGTCGAACACCCCGCCGTGGAGGAGTCGGCGCGTTACCTGGAGCGGTTCCACGGGTTCACCGTGGATGTGGTTCCGGTGGACAGCGCCGGCCTGGTGACGCCTGAGGCGCTCGCGGCCGCGCTCCGGCCGGAGACCGCCCTGGTCAGCATCATGTACGCGAACAACGAGGTGGGCACCATCCAGCCGGTTGCGGAACTGGCTGCAGCGGCCACCGCGAGGGGCATCCCGTTCCATACCGACGCCGTCCAGGCCGCCGGCTGGCTGCCCCTGGATGTCAAGGCGCTGGGCGTGGATGCCCTGAGCATTTCCGGCCACAAGCTCGGCGCGCCCAAAGGGTGCGGCGTGCTGTACGTCCGCGGCCGGACCCGCGTGGAGCCCCTGGTGCACGGTGGCGGCCAGGAACGCGGCCGGCGGTCGGGAACCGAAAACGTGGCAGGTGCGGTGGCGCTGGCTACCGCCCTGACGCTCGCCCACGCTGAACGGCCGGAGCTGGCCGCCCGCGTGGCAGGGCTCCGCGAAGACTTCATCGCCACCATCCTGGACACCGTCCCGGGAGCCCTGCTCACCGGACACCGCACGGAACGGCTGCCGTCAGTAGCGTCGTTCTGTTTCCCCGGCACCAGCGGAGAATCCGTACTCTTGGAGCTGGAGCGGCAGGGTGTGGTGTGCTCGAGCGGATCGGCGTGCGCCGCCGGCTCGGATGCGCCGTCGCCGGTGCTGACCGCGCTGGGCTACGACGCCGAAGTGGCGCAGACAGCTGTGCGGTTCAGCTTCACTTCGACCGTGACTGCGGACGAACTGGAGCAGGCGGCGGCAGCCGTGGGCACCGCCGTCGGGAGCGTCAGGACCCTCGGCCGCGGCTGACCATTCCCCAACCGACCCAACTGGCTCGCAGTTAACGTCGCCAAAAGCGCGAATGACGACGTTAAATGCCAGTCACTTGGGGGAGCGGTTCAGATATGGCGGGCGCGGCGGAAGATCCAGTGCCGCAGCATCGTGAACCGCACGGCGGTGGCCGCGAAGCCAGACAGGGTGGTGGTCCACAGCTCATCGGACACGGTGGCGTCCGGGTGCAGCCAGTGCAGCACGCCCAGGCTGCCGCCTGTGATGACCAGCGCCACGGCGATGACGATCATGCCGTTGAGGTGGTCGCGGGCCATCCGGCGCTGCCCGGAGATCTTGAACGTCAGCCTGCGGTTCAGTGCCGTGTTCATCAAAGACGTCAGCACCAGGGCAGCCGCGTTGGCCAGCTGCGGTCCCAGCCAGGGGCGCAGCAACGCATAGAGCGCCAGGGACGTGGCGGTGCAGATGATGCCGACGCCGGTGAAGCGGAGGAGCTGGCGCACCAGCGGAAATCTGAAGATTCCGCGGTAATGTTTGGTGGCCGGAGCACCGCGCGTGGGCTGCTGCGTCAGCTGGGCGGCGGGCGCAGCAGGGGATTCCATGGGTCAAGCCTGACACATGTCAGGCGGGGGTTTCCTCGCAGGACGCCGCCTTGACCGGGTTGCTGAGCTCGCCAATGCCCTCCACGCGGCACACCACTGTGTCCCCGGGGTGGATGCGGGCACACTCCGCCGGGAAGCCGGTCAGGACCAGATCACCGGCGTGCAGGGTCATAAAGGAGCTGAGGTACACGAGGATTTCGTCCACCTTCCAGCCGAGATCGATGCTGCTGGCGGCCTTCAGCTCGGTGCCGTTGTGGACGATGCTGATGGACAGGTCCGAGTCGTCGAGATCCGTCACAATCCACGGCCCCACGGGGGTGAAGGTGTCCTGGCTTTTGGCGCTTATCCACAGTTCGTCCGATTTCTGAAGATCGCGGGCCGAGACGTCGTTGCCGATGGTGAAGCCCAGGATGGCGCTGCGGGCGGTCTCCAGCGTAAGGCCGCGGACAGAACGGCCGACGACGACGGTCAGTTCGGCTTCCGGGTCAACGTAACCCACCGTGGAGCTCAGCTCGATGGCCTCGCCCGGGCCGATCACGCTTGAGGCCGCCTTGTGGAAGGCCTGCGGCGGGAGGTCCCGGCCGGCCTGGCCGGTGTTGTGCGCCATGCCGAAGACGTTGAGGGGGACCGACGGCGCCAGGAACGTGAACGAGTCCTGGTCTACTGCTGTGCCGGCTTCCCAGCCGGGCCGGGCCGGGTAATTGGCGTTGGGACGGGACGCCCCAAAAGGGGATTCAACGACTGTCCAGGACCGGCCGGCGTCGGAGCCGAAGTCCGGGGCGTCATTGGCCACGAAGAAGTGCTCGTCGGCAACAGCCGGGGACAGGGGGCGGACACGGGCAAGGCGGCGGGGAGCGCTGGCAGTCATGATGACATCCTACGTCCTCCGGCTGGCCGGTGGCCGGCTCCGGCAGGCTCAGTACAGCTCGCCCACCGGGATCTCCACGGCCAGGCGGTTGGACGGGCCGGGCAGCGGGCAGGCCCAGGCCTCGTTGTAGGCGCAGGACGGGTTGTAGGCAAAGTTGAAGTCCAGGACAAACTCCGCGCCCGCCCCCGAGCCATGGACCCCGTGGAACGCGCCCTTGATGGTGTCCAGGAGGTACCGGCCGGCGCCGTAGGTTCCCCCCGGCTGGCCGGCCGTGGCGTCGCGGAACGGAACGAAGATCCCGCCGCCGTAGCCGTGCAGCTTCCACACGCCGAGCTGTCCGAGTTCGGGAAGATCGAACGTGCCCAACCGGACAAACCGGACCACGCCGTCGGTGGCGGTTTCCACGGTCATTTCCCGGCCGGCTCCCTCAAGGGTCAGCGGCACATAGAAGCGGTAGATGGGATCGTAATCGGCCGTCTTCAGGCCGGAGAACTGCGCTTTGTCCCTGGCGCTGAGGGCCGAGGCCGGATGCGTTGCGAACATCCGGTCGCGTTCATGCCGCCACAGGGAATGGGCCTCCGCCGGATCTTCAGCGGCAACTTTCCGTACCGTGTCGTACAGGGCAAACGTCCGCAGCCGCCAGTCCGCAATGTCGATGGCGGAGATGTCCGCCAGGCTCTCAAGGTCCGCGCCGTACTGCTCATCCGCCATAGGCACCAGCCTAGTCCCTTGCGCGCGGGGAATGTCCGACGGCGACACGAGGCTCCGGCCCTTGTCCACCGTCGCCCGCCGATAGGCTGGCTGCATGACACACAATGCGGCAATGTGGGGCGTGCGGACGGTAGCGCTGCTGATAGCCGGTTGCCTGGCGGCCGGCTGCAGCGCGCCTGGTAACAGCGATTCGGCGTGGACGGCGCAGCCGGAGGCATCGGCCAGCCCTGGCGCCAGCACGGGCTCAACCGCCGGCGCTACCGGGTCCCCTTCGTCGGATCCTTCTGCCACAGCGGGCGCCTCGACGTCCGCAGCACCCGGCCCGGCCGCAACAGCTGCTGCCTGGAAGACCTTTACCGATCCGGCGAAGACCGTCAGCTTCGACTTGCCGGAGGAATGGATCGCCCAGTCCGTCACGCCCGAGGACGGGACATTGCCGGGTGCCCTGAAGATCGAGGTGAAAAAGCCGGACGGCACGGTGGTGGCCACGCTGCGGACAGGACTGCCGCCGTCGTCGTCCGAGTGCCCCGAGACTGCCCGGAAACCTTACGTTGTGATCAGCAGCGTGCCGGTGGAGCTTCCAGGCCTCACAGGGGAAGGTACCATCGCCCCGCACGTGGTGTTCCGCGTCATCCAGGGCTACCGCTACTTCGGTTCCTACGGCATCACCAACATTGTGGGCGGGGCTGACGGCCAGGCCTGCGAACTGCGGAATGTTGTCCGTGGCCCGGCAGGAAAAGGGGACTACTCGTTCGGTGACCTCGGAGTCCTGAAGGCCTTCGCCCCGGATGAGAAGGTGGCCCCCGCGAAGGCGTTTGACACCCTGGGACAGGCCGAAAAGTACGTGGACGAGAGCTCGGAATTCGCGAACGTCCAACGGATGCTAATGTCTCTGGAGATCAAAAACTAGTCCTGCCCCTTGCCCCTCAACCCCGGGCCAGCGCGGGAAGTTCTGCCACTACCTCACACCCCGGAGATACATGGAACGCACCGTTTCAGCACGTATGGTTTTCAGGACCATCGCCGACACGAAGGCAGCCCTGGCCATCGCCGTGGCCAGGAATCCCGGCTACACCTCGTTTGATGAATCCCTGGCTGTCACGGCCGACGGTCAGCCGGTTCCGTTGCAGGAACTCGCGGACCATCATGGCGGCCGCCTGCACTACATGGAGCTCACTGAACCCGCCGAGGTCACCGTTGAGTACTCAGCGACGGTGGCCGGGCAGGCCGTCCCGGAAGAAGCCACCCTGGCTGAGCTCATCCGCTACGTGCGGCCAAGCCGCTACGCGGAGTCGGACCGGCTCCTGCCCACGGCATATGCCGAATTCGGCGGCCTGCACGGCGCCGAACTGCTCCAGGCCGTGCGGAGCTGGGTCTTCGGGGAATTGCGGTACATCAGCGGGTCCTCCAGGGGAACTGACGGCGCCGTGGAAACCCTCCTGCACCGCAGGGGAGTGTGCCGGGACTTCGCGCACCTGGCCATCGCCCTGCTGCGCTCCAAGGACGTCCCGGCCCGGCTCACCGCCGTGTACGCGCCGGGCCTGAGCCCCATGGATTTCCACGCGGTAGCCGAGGCACATGTCAATGGCGCCTGGCACGTCATCGACCCCACGGGGCTGGCCCCGCGGGAGTCGATGCTGCGAATCACCGCCGGCCGGGACTCCTCGGACACCGCATTCCTGTCCACGGTGGGCGGGCGCCTCACGCTGAACGAGCTGCGCGTCAGCGCAGTGGTCAACGGCCAGCTGCCGCCGGAAGATCCGGCCAAGCTGGCCATGCTGGGATAGTTCCCGTGGGGCCCGGCCACGGCCGGGCAGTTACGTCCCGGCCAGATATTCCCAGGCAGTTACTTTGCCGGCCGTGCCCCCACGGAATGCCGGAGTTTCTCGGTCAGCCGCTGGAGTTCCTTCTGCTCGGCAGCCGTCAGGGCCGGCCCCACCAGGCTGGAGATGTCCCGCACGTGCTCCCGGCCGATCTCCTTCTGGAGGACAGACCCTTCCTCGGTGAGCTTCAGCAGCACGCCGCGGCCGTCGTCGGGGGCCGCCATCCGGACCACAAGGCCGCGCTTTTCCAGCCTCTCAACCAGCCTGCTGAGGCTCGACTGGCTCAGCAGGACGTGGTCATTGAGTTCGTTGAGCCGGAGCCATCCGGACGGACACCGGGACAGCGTGAACAGGACGTCGTACTCGTTGATGGCCACCTTTCGGAAGGCAGCTCCGGCCTGCAGCCTGCGCATGACGGCAACCTGCGCCCGGAACAGGGACTCCCAGGTTTCCGCGGCCAAGCGGATGGGTGATTCGTTTCCGTCGGCAGCCATCATGCCTCCGAAGGGGTAGTTTCAGGCGCCGGTGCAGCCATCAGCGCGGCCACGCGGCCGGCGTGCGTGGGCGGATCCGGGACGTGTGCGGGCTTGAGGGCCGCGTATTCCTTGCGGAGGACCGGAAGGACTTCCTCGCCGAACAGGTCAAGCTGCTCCAGCACTGTCTTCAGGGGCAGGCCTGCGTGGTCGATCAGGAACAGCTGGCGCTGGTAGTCGCCGAAGTACTCACGGAACGTCAGGGTCTTTTCGATGACTTCCTGCGGGCTGCCCACCGTCAGCGGTGTCTGGGAGGTGAAGTCCTCCAGCGACGGGCCGTGGCCGTAGACGGGCGCGTTATCGAAGTAGGGCCGGAATTCCTTGACGGCGTCCTGGGAGTTCTTCCGCATAAAGAACTGGCCGCCGAGGCCCACGATGGCCTGGTCCGCCTTGCCGTGGCCGTAGTGCTCGTAGCGCTCTCGGTACATGCCGATAAGCTGCTGGTAGTGCTCCTTCGGCCAGAAGATGTTGTTCGCGAAGAAGCCGTCGCCGTAGTAGGCGGCCACTTCGGCGATCTGCGGCGTGCGGATGGAGCCGTGCCACACAAAGGGGGCCACGCCGTCGAGCGGGCGCGGGGTGGAGGTGAAGTTCTGCAGCGGGGTCCGGAACTTGCCGGACCAGTTCACTGTGTCCTCGTCCCACAGCCGGCGCAGCAGGCTGTAGTTCTCGATGGCCAGTTCCACGCCGTCCTGGATGTTCTTGCCGAACCATGGGTACACCGGAGCGGTGTTGCCGCGGCCCAGGACCAGATCCACGCGGCCGTCGGCCAGGTGCTGCAGCATGGCGAAGTCTTCGGCGATCTTGACCGGATCGTTGGTGGTGATCAGCGTGGTGGCAGTGGAGAGCGTGATCCGCTCGGTCTGCGCTGCAATGTACGCGAGCGTGGTGGTGGGCGAGGAGGAGAAGAACGGGCGGTTGTGGTGCTCGCCGAGGGCGAAGACATCCATGCCGATTTCTTCGACTTTTTTGGCGATCGCCACGGCCGCCTTGATGCGTTCGTTCTCCGTGGGGGTCCGGCCGGTGGTGGGGTCAGTGGTGATGTCACTGACGCTGAATACGCCGATCTGCATGGTGTGCCTTCCGTTTCCTGGGCTTCTCTGGGCTTCTCTGGGCTTGCTTCCACTATACCCGATTTTCATGCATTTGCATGTATCGACGGATATAACGCCTCCCCGGCGAGAATATTCCAGGTTTTACAGGGGGTCGCCCGGAGCGGCACGGCGGCCAGTGACGCGGGGCACCATGCCGGTGGTCCAGTCGCGGAACTCGGCATCGACGTCGTCGGCTTCCGCAAACTCCGGGCGCTGCTGCATGGCACGGAGCAGTGCTTTTGTTTCCCGCCGTCCTTCGACGAGCCGGTACAGCACGGGAACCAGCACCAGGGTCAGCGCCGTGGAAGAAACCAGGCCGCCGATCACCACCACGGCCAGCGGCTGGGAAATGAAGCCGCCGCCCCCGGTCAGGCCAAGCGCCATGGGTGTCAGGGCGAAAACGGTGGCCAGCGCGGTCATTAGGATGGGGCGGAGCCGCTGCCTAGCGCCATGGGTGATTGCGTCCGCCACGCTCATCCCGCCGAGGCCGTCCCGTGGCTGCCTGTACTGGTTGATGAGGTCGATGAGCACAATGGCGTTGGTAACCACGATGCCTACAAGCATCAGCATGCCGATCAGCGACGGCAGGCCCAGGGGAACGCCCGTGGCCAGCAGCAGGGCCACGGCGCCGGTGGCGGCAAAGGGAACGGACACCAGCAGGATCAGGGGCTGGATCAGCGACTTGAACGTGGCCACCATAATGACATAGACAATCGCGATCGCGGCGAGGAGCGCCAGGCCCAGCTGCTGGAAGGACTCGGCCTGCTGGGTGGTGGCGCCGCCGAGTTCGGCGGTGACCCCCGCGGGAAGGCTGACGGCCGTGAGGCGCTTCTGCACCTCCGCGTTCACCGCACCGAGGTTGGAGCCCGACGGCGTGACTGCCACTTTGGCGGTCCGCTGGCCGTTGCTGGCGGTAATGGAGACCGGCACGTCCACCTGTTCCACGGACGCGATGCTGCCCAGCGTGACGGGGGCGCCGGATGCAGGGAGTGCGATGTTGCGCACTGCATCAATGCTGGTGAACCGGGTGCCCTTGCCGATCTGGACCGGAAAGTCGTTGGTGTCGATCCGGACCGTCCCGGCCGGAATGGGGCTGATGGTGGCAGCCAGGACGCCGGCGACCTGTTCCTCGTTCAGCCCGGCCGCAGCGGTCTTGGCCCGGTCAACCTTGACCTGGACCACCGGCTGGCTGGCCGCGAGGTTCGTCGCCACCTCGCTGGTCTCCGGCACGCCGGTCATGGCTTCCACCATGGCCTCGCTGGCTGTGCGGAGGTCCTCGGACGTTGCCGCCTTGATGGTGATGTCCACCGTGGAGGATGTCCCGAAGCCACCCTGCTGCGTGCCGACAGTAATCTTCCCGGAACCGGCCACCTTGCCCACTTCGGTCCGGACGGTTTCCTGGAGCTTCGCCTGATTCGCCTTTTCATCCGTCACCACCGTGAACGTGGAGTTGGCGGCGCCGGAGGACGTCAGGGCGGCAAAACCTGCCTGCGCGTTGCCGGAGGTGAGCTGGACATTCTTGACACCCTCGATGCCGCGGAGGACGTCCTCGACCTTGACGGCGGCGGCGCTGGTGTCGGCCAGGCTTGTGCCAGCGGGCATCAGTTGGCGGACAGTCAGGCTGTTTTGACCGGAATCGCCGAGGAGGTTGGTGGACAGCAGCGGCGTCATGGCGGCCGTGGCGCCGAGCACCAGAACGGCGGCCACCAGGGTCAGCACCGGGTGCTTCTGGGTCTTGCTGAGGACGGGCAGGTAGGCACGCTGTAGCCGGCTCTTCTGTTCGGCCTCCTGGGCCTGGGCGCGGGCGGCGGCAGCAAGCCGGGCGGCAGTTTCTCGGGCAGCGGGAGGACCAGCGGCGGGAGAACCGGCGGCGGCGGAACCGGCGGCGGCGGAGCCGGCGGGGCTTTTGAGGAACCAGTAGGCCAGGACCGGAACGATGGTCAGCGATACCAGCAGGGATGCCAGCAGCGCCATGGTGACTGTCAGGGCGAAGGGCCTGAAGAGTTCGCCGGCGAGCTCACCCACGAAGGCAATGGGCAGGAAGACCGCGACGGTGGTCAGGGTGGAGGCGGTGATGGCGCCGGCCACCTCCCGGATTGCGGTGAGGATCGCGGGGACTTTCTCTTCGCCGTAGCTGAGGTGGCGTTTGATGTTTTCGATCACCACAATCGAGTCGTCCACCACCCGGCCGATCGCAATGGTCAGCGCGCCCAGGGTCAGGATGTTCAGGGAATATCCGGTCGCGGACAGGCCAATGAACGTGATCAGCAGCGACAGCGGAATGGACACCGCGGTAACAAGGGTGGAGCGGGCTGACATCAGGAAGACAAGGATGACGGCGACGGCGAAGCCCAGCCCGAGCAGGCCCTCGGTGGTGAGGTCCTTGATGGACTTCTCGATGAACGGGGCCTGGTCGAACACGGCGGTGAACTTTGCGTTGGACCCCAGCTCGGCCTCAAGGGCCGCCAACGAGTCGTTCACGGCGTGGGAGATTCCCACCGTGTCGCCCTCGGGCTTCTTGGTCACGGACACGGCCAGTGTTTCCTGGCCGTTGGTCCGGGTGATGGAGGTCCGTTCGTCATCCCGCAGGCTAACGTCGGCCACCGTGCCGATCGTCGCGGCATCCTTGGCTCCGCCCACGGGTAGCGCCTTGATGGCGTCCAGGGAATCCACCGGGCTGCCGATCTGGAGGGATAGCGTCTTGCCCTGCTCCTGGATGGTCCCGGCCGGGATCAGCGCGCCGTTGTTGGAGAGGGCGTTCCGGATGGACTCGATCGTGGTGCCCTTGGCGGCCATGGCCTCGGGCCGGGGGAGGATCTCGATGTGCTGGGTCGCGCCGCCGGTCACGTCGGCTCCCCGGACGCCGTCGATCTTCTGGAGCCGGGGAACGGAGAGGCGTGCCAGGTCGGCGTTCAGTTCGCTGAGGGGCTTGTCCGAGGACACTGCCAGGAACACGATGGGGAAGTCGCTGATGCTGCCCGCGATGGCCTGCGGCTGCACGTCCTCCGGCAGGGAGCGCTTGGCGTTGGAGATGGCGCGGTCGATCTGGTTCCGGGCGCGGTCGAGGTTTGTCCCGTAGGTGAACACCATGGAGATCTGCGAGACGCCGTTGCGTGACGTCGAGGAGGTGGACTCCAGGCCTTCGACGCCGTTCAGGGCGGTTTCGAGCGGTGCGCTGACCTGCTTGTCCACCACCTCGGGCGACGCGCCGGGCATGGCGGAGAGGACGGTGATCTGCGGGAACTCAATGGAGGGGATGAGTTCCTGTTTCAGCGATGACATGGTGATCACGCCGAACACCGTCGCGAAGACGGTGATCAGCGCGATCAGCGCCCGGTTTGCCAATGAAAGTTGTGCCAGCCGGAACATCGCGGGTCTCTCCTGTGGGGTTGACGGACTCCTGCGGACCGGACCGTGCTGCCGGGCCTGCCGGCCGGAATGCCGGGCGTCAGTGGTTGGCGGAAATGCTCTCCAGCTGCAATGCCTTGGCCGTTGCCGTCTCGAGTTCGGCAGCCAGTTCCGGATTCTCATCCAGCTTCACGCCGTAGCCCGGCATCATGGCCTTGAGCTTGCCCTGCCAGCCCTTGAAGTTTTTGGGGAAGGACTTTTGCAGCAGCTCAATCATGATGGGCACAGCTGTGGATGCGCCGGGCGAGGCACCCAGCAGCGCACCGATGGTGCCGTCGCGGCCGGCGATGACTTCCGTGCCGAACTGCAGCACGCCGCCCCTCTTCGGGTCCTTCTTGATGATCTGTACACGCTGGCCGGCGGTGATCAGCTCCCAGTCGCCGTCCTTGGCTTCGGGGTAGTACTCGCGCAGCGCTTCCACCTTGTCGCCGTGGCGCTTGGCGACTTCCTTGACGAGGTACGCGGTGAGGTCCATGTTGTCCTTGGCGACTGCAAGCATCGGGATGATGTTGCTGGGCCTGATGGACAACGGCAGGTCAAGGTACGAGCCATTCTTCAGGAAATTGGTGGAGAAGCCGGCATAGGGGCCGAACAGGAGCGAACGCTTCCCGTCGACGTACCGGGTGTCAAGGTGCGGGACCGACATGGGCGGCGCGCCCACCGAAGCCTGGCCATAGACCTTGGCGCTGTGCTGGGCGGCAAGTTTCTCGTCGGTGCAGCGGAAGAACTGGCCGGACACGGGGAATCCGCCGAAGCCCTTGCTCTCCGGGATGCCGGAGGCCTGAAGGAGGTGCAGTGCGCCGCCGCCGGCGCCTACAAACACAAACTTGGCGTGGATCTTGCCGTGTTCCCCGGAAGCCGGGTGCTTGATCGAAAGGTCCCAGCCGCCGTCGGACGCCTTGGAGATGCCGCTGACGTCATGGCCGTAATTGATCTCGACGCCGTTGTTCCCGAGGTAGGTGGTGAGCTCACGGGTGAGTGCCCCGAAGTCGACGTCGGTCCCCTCGGTCGCCCGCGTGGCGGCGATGCGCTGCTTGGGGTCGCGGCCCTTTACGATCAGCGGCGCCCACTTGGCGATCTGCGCGTGGTCCTCGGAGTACTCCATGCTGCGGAAGAGCGTGTGGGGCTTGAGCGCTTCGTAGCGGGTCTTGAGGAACTTGGTGTTGTTCTCGCCGATCACAAAACTCATGTGCGGGACGGTGTTGATGAAGCCCTTCGGCGAGCCGATCAGGGATTCGTCCACAAGATGGGACCAGAACTGGCGGGACAGCTGGAACTGTTCGTTGATGAGCAGTGCCTTGGCAGGGTCCACGGAGCCGTCTTTGGCTGCGGGGGAGTAATTGAGCTCGCACAGGGCGGCATGGCCCGTTCCGGCGTTGTTCCAGGGGTCGGAGCTTTCCAGCCCGGGCTGATCCAGGCGTTCGAACAGGGAGATGGTCCAGTTCGGTTCAAGCTGCTTGATGAATGCCCCGAGCGTGGCGCTCATGATGCCGCCGCCAATCAGTACGACGTCGGCATGTTGGGTCTTGGATATGAAGGTCACAATCAGTCTCCGATAGCAGCGGCTCTGGCTGTCAAAGAATATCCCCGGGCATGCCGCATACTGAAATTGGGCCGGACCGTCAAGGCTTTAGCTGTACCTTTGTGAAAACTTCACTCAGTACCGGGGACGCCGGGTAGCTGCTGACGCGGTCCGAGAGCGCCAGGGCCGAGATTGGGAAGGCGATGGGAACCGCCGGCACAGTGGCCGCGATCTGGGCGTTGATGGTGTGGTACTGCTCGTCGCGTTCCTTGCCGGCGGGGAGGCCGCGGGCGCGGTTGATCTTGGAAAAGACCTGCGGGTCCTGGTAGCCGAATTCGCCGTTCTTTTCGCCGAACAGCGGGCCCACAAAGTTATCGGCATCGGCATACGCGCCGTTCCAGCCGAGCAGGTGGAGCCCGTGGTCTCCGGGTGACTGCACTTTCTGGAGGTAGCCTTCGGACCAGTCCACCGGGACAGGTTTGATATTAAAGCCGACGGCGGTCAGTTGCCTGCTGACTTCGGCGTAGATTTTCTCCGGCGTGGGCAGATAGGGGCGGGTGGCGTTGAGCGGATAGTAGAACCTGAGCTCTTCCCCGGTGTAGCCGGCTTCGGTCAGATAGGCCTTGGCCTTGACCGGGTCGTGGCCCAGCGCGGGAGCGTCATTATTGAAACCGCTGATCTTCGGAGGAACGAACTGTGAGGCCTTGGCGGTGTTGTCGATGAAGAACTTGCGGATCAGGGTTTCCTTATCGATGGCCAGCTCAATGGCCTGCCGGACCTTTTCGTTCTGCAGGACCGGAATTTCCTGGTTGATGCCCAGGTACATCACCGAGAAAGGATCACGCTGGACGATCTGCATGCCCCGCTTGACCAGCTGATCGAAGTTGCCCACCGTGACGGCGTCGTAGCCGTCGATCTTGGCGTCCAGGAGGGCCTGAAGCCGCGTCTGGGGGTGGTCGTACGTGACGAAATTAATGGTGGAGATCTGCCCGCGGTCACCCCAGTAGTTTTTGTGGCTGAGGAGCCGGACACTCGCCTCGTCCCAGGCGGCCAGGCTGAACGGTCCTGTGCCGACGGGGTTGGTGGCGAACCGGGAGACCGGGTTTCCGCCACGGGTCTGATCCAGGACATCCGCCGTGCCCGCTGTCAGGGCGGCCGGGGATGCGATGGCGAACGCCGGCAGGGTGAGCGACTGGAGGAACGCGGTGAAGCGCTGGGTCAGGTCGATCCGGACAGTGTCAGCGGAAAGGGCCGTGCAGCCCTTGAAAATGGAGAGCGCAGCGTCGTCGGAATGTGCCTTGAACACGCTCTTGAACGAGCTTCCCGGCGCTTGACGCCGCAGTTCCGCCGAGAAGGCGAACCAGCGGTTGAAGTTGGCACACACTGCGTCGGCGTTGAAGGGCGTGCCGTCCTGGAACGAGACGCCGCTGCGGAGTTTGAACGTGTACGAGCGGCCTTCGTTTTCCTCGGACCATTCCGTTGCCAGCAGCGGCGTGGGCTTGCCCGTGGTCTGGTCCACACCCACCAGGCCTTCGAGGATCTGCCGGGTGATCCGGTAGCTTTCCACATCGTTCGAGAGCGCGGGGTCCAGGCCGAGGGGCTGGGACGCCGTGCCGAACGTGAACGTTTCGGTGGGTTCAGCGCCGGCGGGCGCCGTCGAAGGAGACGTTGCCGAGGGCGAAGGCTGTGGGTTGCCTGTGCAGGAGGTCAGGCCTAACGCCATAAAAACGGCGCCGGTCCTGATGACCGTTCGCCGCGAAGTACTGCTGGGCACTCGTCTATCACCTCTGGCTGCTTCTGGCCGGCGCCGCGGACTGCGGGCCAGAGACACAGTCTAGTTGACACACCCCGGTGCTCCCTGGAAACACCCCAGAGGCCTGTACCGGTTGGGGAACAGGCCTCTGGGCTTGAAAGCCGGACTACTGGGGCATCAGCACCGAGTCGATCAGGTAAACGGTGGCGTTCTTCGTCTGGACGCCGCCGCAGATCACGCTGGCGCCATCAACCATGAGTGCATCCTTGCTGCCGGTCACGGTGACCGATCCGCCCTGGACCGTGGCGTGTGTGCCGGCGATCTTGTCCGGGGTGATCTGGCCGGGGACCACGTGGTAGGTCAGGATCTTGCTCAGCAGGGCGTCGTCCGTCTTGAGCGTTTCGATGGTGGCGGCATCGATCTTGGCGAAGGCGTCATCCACCGGGGCGAAGACCGTGAACTCACCGCCGTTAAGGGTGTCAACCAGGTCAACCTTCGGGTTCAGCTTGCCGGAGACAGCTGCCGTGAGGGTGGTCAGGATGGGGTTGTTGGATGCCGCGACCGCTACCGGGTCAAGGGCCATCCCGGCAACCGAGCCTGCCCCGGTGGGGACCTTCTCTGCGTAGCCGGCGCAGCCTGCGCCAACGAGGTTTGCGGCCGGATCCATGGCAGAAGCACTGGCGGACGGTGACGGGGCCATCTTCGTGGCTGACGGTGCGGCGGCCGGAGCGGAGGAGCTCGGGGTTGTGGTCGCCGTTCCACCGCAGGCGGTAAGGCTCAGCAGGGCTGCAGCTGCAACGCCTGCGACGGTGAAGGATGTGCGCTTGAATGACTGCATTTCGTTTCTCCTTGTTTTTTGGTTTCTGCCGATTTCTTGCCTGCGGCTGACCTGATGCCTGCCGCGTGGCCTTTTCCGACTGTTGGGCACCTGCCCTTGGCTGGTGTCTCAATGGGTATTCGGCCGGAGCACGGAAGCGGATGGGTGGATCGCCAAAAGTTTTTAATTTCGCGCCAAACCGGGGGAGAATGCCGCGGCGGGGACAGTTAAATGACAGAGATCCCGGGCCTGTGGGCCCGGGATCTCTGTGTAAGTGTGCGCAAGGGGGGACTTGAACCCCCACGCCCGAAGGCACAGGAACCTAAATCCTGCGTGTCTGCCAATTTCACCACTCGCGCTTGGCAGTTGCTGCCGTTGTCTTCAACCTTGGCCAGATGGCCTGCGGATAAAAACCTACGACGGCGGATGCCAGTTTCCATTGTAGCCTCGGGCCGGCGGGGTTCCGGTCAGCCGGTTCCTGCCGCCCGTACCGGCGCCACTTCCCGCGTAATGCGTTACGCGTCCACTTTGAGGTCGCGCCGGAGTTTTGCCACGTGGCCGGTGGCCCGGACGTTGTACTGGGCAAGCGCCACTTTTCCGTCGGGATCGATCACCACGGTGCTGCGGATCAGTCCCTCATAGGTCCGTCCGTAATTCTTCTTTTCGCCCCAGGCGCCATAGGCTTCGGCCACGGCATGGTCCTCGTCCGAAAGCAACGGAAAGCTAAGGTCCTCGTTGGCGGCAAAGGCAGCCAGTTTGTCCACGGAATCGGGGGAGACGCCCAGGACCCGATAGCCGGCCGACGTGAAGGACGCCAGGCTGTCACGGAAATCGCACGCCTGTTTGGTGCAGCCGGGGGTGGCGGCGGCCGGGTAGAAATAAACGATGGTGCTGCCGCCGTGACGGGAAGCAAGGCTGACGTCCTTACCCGACGAGTCCTTCAGGATGAAGCCGGGCGCTACGTCACCGGTCAAGAGTCTGTCAGCCACTGTTAATCTCCTCGTTGCAGGCGGAACACACCATTTTAGTAAGCATCCAGGACCGGCGCTAACCAGCCTTAGCTATACTTGCTGGTATGCCTGACATGGATCGCTGGCCCACTGGGCGCCTATTGTCCACTGCGGCACGCCTCGTTGAACACTCTTGGAACGAAAAGCTAAGCGCCATCGGACTGACGCACGCCGGCGTGATCGCTATCGAAGTCCTCTCAGCGCAAGGGCCTATGACACAAGCCCAACTCGCCCAATATGTGCGCGTTCAGGCCCAGACCATGGGTAAGACCCTGAGCCGGTTGGAGTCCCACGGCCACATTGCCCGCGTCCGCAGCACCTCGGACCGCCGCAGCCAGGTCGTGTCCCTCACCGACAGCGGCCGGGAAGCCGCAGCCGCAGCCGTAGAGATGGAACGTTCGGTGCTCGCCGCGGCAACCAGTGACCCTGACGCCCTGCGGCAGGAGCTCCAGGCCGTGGTCCGTGAGCTGGCCAGCCAGTTCGCATCGCCGTCAACCCGGGCCTTGGTGGATGGCGCTCCGCTCGGCTAGGACATCCCGGGTATCCGGTAAATCTGACTGGCACCATTACTGCAAAATTCCGCGGTGGTGGTGCCTTTTTTGGTTGTGCCCTGAGAGGGAATCGTCCAGAAGTGGGCGGCTTGGCCGCGTGCGTTTTGCAGCGGTTCAGGGCGCACTTTCAGAATGGTCGCTTTACAAAGTGAACTCTTCAACATCACCAGCGGCATCTGGCCGTAGGTCTCGCCGCGCGATGCCCTTATCATCTGACGTATGCGGAAACACTTGGTCGCGCTTGGGGTGGTGGCAATCTTCGTGGCCGGTTGCTCGGGCCCTTCAACTCAACCGGCGGTAACGCCGGCGGCGCCGGCCGTCACATCAGCATCAGCCACGCCGACGCCGACTACGCCAACGACAGGCTCGGCTGCGACAGATCTGAACTGGGGCACGCCGACGGCTGGCGACGAGTTCAACTATACGGGCGCACCGGACGCCGCGAAGTGGTCCGTGTACAACAGTGCCGGGCACGACGGGAATGGCATTCGGAGTCCCCAGCAGGTCACGGTAGACGGTTCCAAAATGGTCATGACTGGAACACCGGACGGCACCACCGCTGGAATGAGCGCGAAGTTTGGGCGCCAGAAGTACGGCCGGTGGGAGGTCCGCGCGGCGGGTTCGGGTGACAATGAGTACCACATGGTGTCGCTCCTGTGGCCGGATAGTGGGAATTGGCCGTGTGACGGCGAAGTTAACTACGCGGAGACGATGGGTGACTGGAACGTCATCAAGTTCTTCCTCCACCACGATGGATGTTCGAACTTGTTGACATCGGCGGCCAAGGCTCTGGACGTTAGTCAGTTCCACAACTACGCGGTTGACTGGTCTCCGAATGGGATCGTCGGCTACGTCGACGGGGAGAAGTGGTTTGAGGACAACAACTCCGCGCACCAGCCTCCCGGTTCGATGCACCAGACGCTACAACTGGACTGGTTCCCAGACAGCACTGCTAACGGCGCTGGCGAGATGCGAGTGGATTGGGTTCGCGTCTATGCGGCTGGCGATCCAACTCCCGCTGCCCTGCCGCCGCCATCCGATGAGTCGTTTGAGTTCGCCGCCACCGGGGACATAAACCCTGCGGGTAACACGTCGGCCACGTCGCACAGCGGTAAGAACGCAGCCAGTATCATCGCCGGTCTCAACGACGGTTCGCTGGACAACTTCCTTGCGCTGGGCGATTTCCAGTACGACGATGGCACCTGTACCGCGCTCGCGGCTTATGACCAGTTGTGGGGTCCGGCTAAGGCCAAGACGTACTGGACCGCTGGCCCGAATCATGATGTTGAACCCGGGAAGAATGACGACGTTGACCGGTACATGGATGGGCAGTGCGTGTCCACGGTGAAGAGCGCGACCAGCTCCGATGTTGTACGGTTCCAAGACGCTCTTGATTGGTATTCGTTCGACAAGGGCAGCTGGCACATTCTTGTAGCGCCTACGGCCACATGGCGTTATAACGCTACGCGGGCGCAAGCGATGACCTCGGAGATGGATGCCAACCTGAAAGCGGCGAAGGCCGCTGGAAGACATCTGGCGGTTGTCTACCATGATCCGTATTTCACCAGTAACACATCGAGCCATACCCGCTTCTCCAAGGCGAAGCCGTGGATTGACATGTTCTGGGCGAACCGCGTTCGTGTGTTGCTGTCCGGCTCACAGCATAATTATGAGCGGACCTGCCCGATAAACAATGAGGACCAGTGCGTTGCGGACGGGATGCAACAATTCCAGGTGTCCACGGGGGGAATCGGCCTCCGGGCGTTCACCAGCAGCCCCTCTTATGTGCAGCGGAAGTTTAGCGACACATGGGGTCACCTACGGATGAGCCTCAAGGTTGACGGCTCTTATACGTGGGAATTCCGTCCCGTTTCTGGCGGTATGCAGACGGACAGCGGGTCTCGAAGCCCTGGCTAATACCTCGGTTCCGATCACCGCAAATGCCCCACAGCGATCGAGGGACAAAACGAAACCCCGCCTTCACAGCTTGCGGCCAGTGAAGACGGGGTTTCTTTGGTGCACCCCCCGGGACTTGAACCCGGAACCCATTGATTAAGAGTCAATTGCTCTGCCAATTGAGCTAGAGGTGCATCTCTTATGTGGTGACCTTCCGGGCTTTTTCTTTCCCGGTTGATCTCCGCAACGACATGAAACTCTACACGAACTTCCGACCCATGTGAAATCGAGGCCCCGCTGCTCCCCAGGTTCAGCCGGGAGGGGCCAGAACCAGCACAAAATCAGGGTTTTTGTTGTTGGTGAGCAGCCAGAAGCCGCCGTCGGGAGTCCGGATGACGTCCCGGATCCTGCCGTATTCCCGTGTGAAATAGGCCACAGGAGCGCTTGCCTCCTCACCGGACAGGGACACCGTCCAGAGGCGTTGGCCGCGCAGGGCGCCGAGGTAGGCGGTCGACCCGGAAATTTCCAGGCCGCTGGGTGAGGAGTCCGCCGTCGAAGGCCACACCACCTTCGCGTCGCGGTATGCCTCCCGGTGCGGTGCGCCGGTTACTGCGGGCCAGCCGTAGTTGGCTCCCGGCTCGATGAGGTTGAGCTCGTCGTTGACGTCCGGGCCGAACTCGCTGGACCAGAGCCGGCCGGCACTGTCCCACGCCAGTCCTTGGACGTTTCGGTGCCCCAGGCTGTACACGGCATTGCCGAAAGGGTTGTCAGGTGCGGGGTCACCCTCCAGAGTCAGCCGCAGGATCTTCCCGCCCAGGGCGTTGCGGTCCTGTGGCTGTTCGCGGCGCTGGGAGTCGCCTGTGCCCACGTACAGGAACCCGTCCGGGCCGAAGCGGATCCGGCCGCCATTGTGGGTTGATGCCTTCGGGATTCCGGAAAAGACCACCTCGGGGTCGCCAAGGTCCAGGGATCCGTCAGGCTGTTCCGTCAGCTTCAGCCGGGCGATGCGGTTGTCCAGTGCAGAGGTGAAGTACAGATAAAGGTAGTTGTCGGACGGAAAGCCGGGGGAGAGGGCTAGTCCCAGCAAGCCTCCCTCACCACCAGGAGCCACGCCGGGGACCTGGCCGATGGTGGTCGCCCTGCCATCACGGACAGCTTTTAGCAGCGCAGAGTCACGCTCGGAGACGACGGCGGTTCCGTTCGGCAGGAATACGGCGGCCCAGGGAATGTCGAGCTGAAGATCGAGCCGTGCCACAACCTCCGGTGGCGTGGCGTTACCCGGGCCCGTCCCGATCCCGTTTCCTGTGCTTGTCCCGGTTTCTCTGATACTGCCGGTGGGGGCATCGTTGGCGTCCCCCGTGCAGCCCGACAGCAGCACGGCCAGGCAAACTGCGAAGGCGCCCGCAGTGGGCTTGGCCGCCGCGAAGGCCCGAAAGTGCGCCTGCGTCCGGTCAGATACGCGTCCGCCGGGGGGCGCGGAAGCCAGCAGCTTCCGCATGGGCCGCCGACTCAAACCAGACGTCGGCTTTCGTCTGCTCATAGTCCGGATGCCCCTCCTCGTAATAGACCATTGTTCCGGCGTCGGCCTTGACCTCGAAATCCGCCGGACCGCTTCCATCCGGGCCGGGCGACGCAGAACCTGCGCCGTAGGGCTGGTCCGCGGCCAGATGCCCCGTCGGTTCCGGTGCAGCTTCGTAGTCCGCCACGGCTGCCGGCTCCATGGTCCGGGCTTCAGCAGCCTCTGTGGCTACTGCGGCCTCCATGGATCCTGCAGTCTGCACGGTAGCCGCGCTTGCCGCGTGGGGGGCTGAATCGGCGGCGGCCACTTCGGGTTGTGTATCAGCGGCTTCGCCTTCCGCAGCGGCCGTTTCTGCGCCTGGCAGCGTGGGTGCATGGGGCTCCGTGTATTCCGGGTGATGCACAAATACGGCGCCCTGGGCCGGTGGTGCTTCGGACGTTGGGGTGTCGGCAATTATGGTGGACGCTTCGCCTGCCGGCCGGTGGCTGGCGGCGGGTTGGGCTGGTGCGCTTGCCTCTGACCACTGGGTTTCCCACTCGGCTTCGTCCGCCTGCCGGTTCACACTCTCCTTGCTGCCAGGTTCCTGGGCTGCTAGCGACTCCGGGCGAGCCGGCTCCTCTTGCCCAGCCGGCTGCTCAGGTCGGCCGGCTTCCCCCGAGCCAGCCGGCTCGGGGGATAACAGTTCTTCGGCGGACGGGCGTTCCGGTGCATCAGCTGCAGCGGTTTCTGCGGGACCAGTAGTGTCCGCCGCACCAGCGGTATCTGCGGCACCAGCCGTAACAGCGGAACCGGCAACATCGGGTTCAGCAACGACGTTCTGCCCGACGCTGGTGCCTTTTTCAACGCTGGCTTCTTCACCGCCGGCCTTGTGCCCACCGCCGGCTTCTTGGGATTCTGCCGTGCTGGACCGATCGGGCGCCTCGTCCGCCGTCGTCGGTGGTGTCGGCTCAGAAGCGCCGAAGCCCGCAGCGCCGGGGATGCCCGCCGTGCCCGCAGCTTCCGCCGAGGCGGCTGCACTTCCGCCGGCGAGGCCGCCGTCCGTCCGGATCGGCGTGGAGTCGCCGGTGCTCGAGGAGCTGCTGCGGTTCAGCAGCCACCACACAACGCCCACGATCAGCACAATGAGGATAATCCAGAAGACAAAATCCATAGCAGGGCCCTTCAGTCCGGATGGCATGGTTGCCGTTCCCTGACGGTACGTCGGTGCGAACGGGACTGTCTAGGTTCCGGTAGGCGAGTAAGGGTCCGTCTCAGAATTTGAGACGAGCGTCCACTATTTGATCGAAATATTCTTGAAAATGGGCTAATCGGGCCGTTCGGGTCGTTGGCGTCCCGATCCGAGTCATAGACTTTGACCCATGAGTGAGGACACCCAAACAGCAACCGAGAACAAGATCGACATCAAACCCCGCAGCCGGGTTGTCACCGACGGGATCCACGCCGCCCCCGCGCGCGGTATGTTCCGCGCCGTCGGCATGGGCGATGACGACTTCGCGAAGCCACAGATCGGCGTTGCGAGTTCCTGGAATGAAATCACTCCCTGCAACCTCTCCCTGAACCGGCTGGCCCAGGGCGCCAAGGAAGGTGTCCACGCAGGCGGCGGTTTCCCCATGCAGTTCGGCACCATCTCCGTCTCCGACGGCATCTCCATGGGCCACGAAGGCATGCACTTCTCCCTCGTTTCCCGTGAGGTCATCGCCGACTCCGTCGAAACCGTCATGCAGGCCGAGCGCATTGACGGCTCGGTCCTCCTGGCCGGCTGCGACAAGTCCCTCCCCGGCATGCTGATGGCTGCCGCCCGCCTGGACCTGGCCAGTGTGTTCCTGTACGCCGGCTCCATCATGCCGGGCTGGGTCAAGCTTGAGGACGGCTCCGAAAAGGAAGTCACCCTCATTGACGCCTTCGAAGCCGTCGGGGCCTGTGCCGCCGGCAAGATGAGCCTCGAAGACCTGACGCGTATTGAAAAGGCCATCTGCCCCGGCGAAGGCGCCTGCGGTGGGATGTACACCGCCAACACCATGGCCTGCATCGGCGAAGCCCTGGGCATGTCCCTTCCCGGCTCCGCCGCCCCGCCCTCGGCCGACCGCCGTCGTGATGAATTTGCCCGCAAGTCCGGCGAGGCAGTGGTCAACCTGCTCCGCCTTGGCATCACCGCCCGGGACATCATGACCAAGAAGGCGTTCGAAAACGCCATCGCCGTCACCATGGCATTCGGTGGCTCCACCAACGCCGTCCTGCACCTCCTGGCCATCGCCCGCGAAGCTGAAGTCGAGCTGAACCTGGAGGACTTCAACCGCATCGGCGACAAGATCCCGCACCTGGGTGACCTGAAGCCGTTCGGCCGCTACGTCATGACGGACGTTGACAAGATCGGCGGCGTGCCGGTCATCATGCGCGCACTGCTCGACGCCGGCCTGCTGCACGGCGACTGCCTCACCGTCACGGGCAAGACCGTGGCCGAGAACCTCGCCGCGATCAACCCGCCGGACCTGGACGGCAAGATCCTCCGTGCCATGGACAACCCGATCCACAAGACCGGCGGCATCACCATCCTGCACGGCACCATGGCGCCCGAGGGTGCTGTGGTGAAGAGCGCCGGCTTCGACGCCGACGTCTTCGAGGGCACCGCCCGCGTCTTCGAGCGTGAGCAGGGTGCCCTGGCCGCCCTGGATGAGGGCCTGATCAAGGCCGGCGACGTTGTGGTCATCCGCTACGAAGGCCCCAAGGGCGGCCCCGGCATGCGCGAGATGCTCGCCATCACGGGCGCCATCAAGGGCGCAGGCCTCGGCAAGGACGTCCTTCTTCTCACGGACGGGCGCTTCTCGGGTGGCACCACGGGCCTGTGCATCGGCCACGTCGCCCCTGAAGCTGTCGACGGCGGCCCCATCGCCTTCGTCAAGGACGGGGACCGGATCCGCGTGGACATCGCGGCCCGCAGCTTCGACCTGCTGGTTGATGAGGCCGAGCTCGAATCCCGCAAGATCGGCTGGGAGCCCCTCCCGGCCAAGTTCACCAAGGGCGTGCTCGCCAAGTACGCCAAGCTGGTCCACAGCGCCTCCACGGGCGCATACTGCGGGTAGCACGGTTTCGTTCCTCAACCTCCGGCCGCTGGTTGAGCCCAACTAGGTAGCAGTAACTGTCGTTTATGAGCGCTCATAAACGACAGTTACTGCGACCCAGTTGGGGAATGTGGCCAACCAGTGGACAATGGTGTCCACACTGTGAGATGCGCACAGTCCTCGTTGACATGTATCTCACACAGAGGGAAAACTGAACGCATGATCGCATTCGTTACCAGCTGCGCCGCTGCCGATGCAGCCGTCGTCCTTACCAAGCGCGTGGCCCACTAGCCCGACTGGTAACGAACCGTCACGCGCAACCCCTCGAAAAGCCGCAAGGCTGAGGGGTTTTTTTATTTCCGCATTTCCGAGTACACAGATGATCCACAAGGAAGAGTCCGATGAGCAAAGGATCGCCGATCAGCCCCTCGCTGATGGCTAATAAGTCCGCTGGAGCCCCCAAGGCTCCGGAACGCGCCGACCGAACGGCTGACCAGGCCGCCGTCGTCGCTGATCTTGCCGCTGTCTCTCCTGTCCTTGGGCCGAACAACGTTGTACCCCCAACGGTGATGACCGGCTCGCAAGCTATTGTCCGATCGCTCGAAGAACTCGGCGTCGACGATATTTTTGGTTTGCCTGGTGGCGCGATCCTGCCTACCTATGACCCCTTGATGGCCTCCAGCATGAATCACATACTGGTCCGTCACGAACAGGGAGCCGGCCACGCCGCGCAAGGCTATGCCATGGTTACCGGCCGGGTGGGCGTCTGTATCGCCACCTCGGGACCCGGTGCCACCAACCTCGTTACGGCCATCATGGATGCCCACATGGATTCGGTGCCGATGGTGGCCATAACCGGCCAGGTATCCAGCGGTGTGATCGGCACCGACGCGTTCCAGGAAGCCGACATTGTTGGCATCACCATGCCGATCACCAAGCATTCGTTCCTGGTGACCGACCCCAACGACATCCCGCACGTTATGGCGGAGGCTTTCCACCTGGCCTCGTCCGGACGTCCCGGCCCGGTCCTCGTGGACGTCGCAAAGGACGCCCAGCAGGGTCAGATGACCTTCTCGTGGCCGCCGAAGATCGACCTCCCCGGCTACCGCCCGGTGACGCGCGGCCATAACAAGCAGGTCCGCGAAGCAGCCAAGCTGATCGCTGCAGCCACCAAGCCGGTGCTGTACGTGGGCGGCGGCGTGGTCAAGGCACACGCCTCCAAGGAACTCCGCGAACTCGCGGAACTCACGGGCGCGCCCGTTGTCACTACCCTGATGGCGCGCGGTGTGTTCCCCGATTCCCACCCGCAGCACGTGGGCATGCCGGGTATGCACGGGACCGTTTCCGCTGTCACGGCGCTGCAGCAGTCCGACCTGCTCATCACGCTTGGAGCACGCTTCGATGACCGGGTTACCGGCATCCTGAAGTCCTTCGCGCCGAACGCCAAGGTGATCCACGCGGATATTGACCCCGCCGAAATCTCCAAGAACCGCACCGCCGACGTGCCGATCGTGGGATCCGTCAAGGAAATCATCCCCGAGCTCACCGAGGCTGTCCGTTCACAGTTCGAATCCGCCGGCACGCCGGACCTCACCACCTGGTGGGCGTTCCTTAACAACCTTAAGGAAACCTACCCGCTGGGCTGGACCGAGCCGGAGGACGGGCTCAGCGCCCCGCAGCGCGTCATCGAACGCATCGGCGCGCTGACCGGCCCCGAAGGCATCTACGTTGCCGGCGTTGGCCAGCACCAGATGTGGGCCGCGCAGTTCATCAAGTACGAGCGTCCGCACGCCTGGCTGAACTCAGGCGGCGCCGGCACCATGGGCTATGCCGTACCGGCTGCCATGGGCGCCAAGGTGGGGGAGCCGGACCGTGTGGTCTGGGCCATCGACGGCGACGGCTGCTTCCAGATGACCAACCAGGAACTGGCCACCTGCGCCATCAACAAGATCCCCATCAAGGTTGCCATCATCAACAACTCCTCGCTGGGCATGGTCCGCCAGTGGCAGACCCTGTTCTACGAGGGCCGCTACTCCAACACGGACCTCAACACCGGCCACGAAACCGTGCGGATCCCGGACTTCGTCAAGCTGGGAGAGGCCTACGGCTGCGCTTCCTTCCGCTGCGAGCGGGACGAGGATATTGATGCCACCATCCAGAAGGCCCTCGAAATCAATGACCGCCCCGTGGTTATCGACTTCGTCGTGAGCCCCGACTCCATGGTGTGGCCGATGGTGCCCGCCGGCGTGAGCAACGACCAGATCCAGGTTGCCCGCAACATGACCCCGGAATGGGAAGAGGAGGACTGAACATGACCCGCCACACATTGTCCGTTCTGGTTGAAGACAAGCCCGGTGTGCTGACCCGCGTCGCGAGCCTGTTCGCCCGACGCGCCTTTAACATCAACTCCCTGGCCGTGGGCCCGACTGAAGTTCCGGGCATGTCCCGGATGACCGTCGTCGTCGACGCCGACGGTGACCTGATTGAACAGGTCACCAAGCAGCTCAATAAGCTGGTCAACGTGATCAAGATTGTTGAGCTCACCTCCGAATCTTCCGTGCAGCGAGACCACATCCTGGTCAAGGTACGTGCGGATGCCGCGACTCGTCTGCAGGTGACCCAGGCTGCAGACCTGTTCCGTGCTTCAGTGGTTGACGTCTCCACAGACTCCGTGGTCATTGAAGCAACAGGCCACCCCGAAAAGCTCACGGCGCTGCTCTCAGTGCTTGAGCCCTTCGGCATCCGCGAAATTGTGCAGTCCGGCACCCTGGCCGTTGGACGGGGATCCCGCTCCATGAGTGACAGGGCTTTGCGCAGCGCTTAGTTAAGGCCGGGCCACGGCCCCACCTGCGGCGCAATGCCCGTGCAGTACCGCAACACCCCAGACTAATTACCCAGTGAATCACTCAAGAGGAGTTACCCAAGTGACTGAAATGTTCTACGACGACGACGCCGACCTGTCGATCATCCAGGGTCGCAAGGTCGCCATTGTTGGCTATGGATCCCAGGGCCACGCCCACGCGCTGAACCTGCGCGACTCCGGCGTCGAGGTTGTCATCGCCCTCAAGGAAGGCTCGAAGTCGATCGCCAAGGCCGAAGAAGCCGGCTTCAAGGCCCTGACCGTTGCCGACGCCGCCGAATGGGCCGACGTCATCATGATCCTGGCGCCGGACCAGTACCAGCGCTCGATCTACAACGACTCCATCAAGGACAAGCTGACCCCGGGCAAGGCCCTGGCCTTCGCCCACGGCTTCAACATCCGCTTCGGCTACATCGAGGCACCGGAGGGCGTTGACGTCATCCTGATCGCCCCGAAGGCTCCGGGACACACCGTGCGCCGCGAATTCGAAGCCGGCCGAGGCATCCCGGACATCATCGCCGTGGAGCAGGACGCCACCGGCGCAGCCTGGGAGCTGGCCAAGTCCTACGCCAAGGCCATCGGCGGCACCCGCGCCGGCGTCATCAAGACCACCTTCACCGAAGAGACCGAAACCGACCTCTTCGGCGAGCAGGCTGTCCTCTGCGGCGGCGTGTCCCAGCTGGTCCAGTACGGCTTCGAAACCCTGACCGAAGCCGGCTACCAGCCGCAGATCGCCTACTTCGAGGTGCTCCACGAGCTCAAGCTCATCGTTGACCTCATGTGGGAAGGCGGCATTGCCAAGCAGCGCTGGAGCGTTTCCGACACCGCCGAGTACGGCGACTACGTCTCCGGCCCGCGCGTCATCACCCCCGAGGTGAAGGAAAACATGAAGGCGGTCCTCGCTGACATCCAGTCCGGTGCTTTCGCCAAGCGCTTCATCGAAGACCAGGACAACGGCGGCGTCGAGTTCAAGGAACTGCGCGCCAAGGCCGAGCAGCACCCCATCGAGGCTGTTGGCCGCGAGTTGCGCTCCCTGTTCGCCTGGCAGCAGACGGACGAAGACTACGTAGAGGGCTCCGCGGCCCGCTAAGTCTGCTGTGCCGGTTCCCCTCAGGGTGCCATCATGAGGCCGGGTTCACTTAACAATGTGAGCCCGGCCTTTCCGTCCGCCTAGACTTGTTCCATCCCAAGGACTGCAACGCAGAGGATCACTCGTGTCAAAACCCGTAGTACTGCTCGCCGAAGAACTTTCGCCCGCCACCATCGAGGCCCTCGGCCCGGACTTCGAAATCCGCCAGACTGACGGCTCCGACCGGTCCCAGCTGCTCGCCGCCATCGCGGACGTGGACGCCATCCTGGTCCGCTCCGCCACCCACCTGGACGCCGAAGCCATTGCCGCCGCGAAGAACCTCAAGGTCATCGCCCGCGCCGGCGTTGGCCTGGACAACGTTGACATTAAAGCCGCCACACAGGCCGGCGTGATGGTGGTCAACGCCCCGACGTCGAACATCATCTCGGCAGCGGAACTGACCGTGGGCCACATCCTGAGCCTCGCGCGCCACATCCCGCAGGCCAGCTCCGCGCTGAAGAACGGTGAATGGAAGCGCTCCAAGTACACCGGCATCGAACTCTTCGAGAAGAAGGTCGGCATCATCGGCCTGGGCCGCATCGGCGCCCTCGTTGCCGCACGCCTCCAGGGCTTCGACACCGAAATCCTCGCCTACGATCCGTACATCACCTCGGCCCGCGCCGCGCAGCTCGGCGTCAAGCTCGTCACCCTCGATGAACTGCTCAGCCAGTCGGACTTCGTCACCATCCACATGCCCAAGACGCCGGAAACCGTCGGCATGCTCGGCGCCGACGCGTTCACCAAGATGAAGTCCACCGCCTACGTGGTCAACGTGGCCCGTGGCGGCCTCGTGGACGAAGAGGCGCTCTATGCAGCCCTGCAGGACCGCCAGATCGCCGGCGCGGCCGTGGACGTCTTCGTCAAGGAACCCAGCACGGACCTGCCGTTCTTCGCCCTGGACAACGTGGTGGTCACCCCGCACCTGGGTGCATCCACCGATGAAGCCCAGGAGAAGGCAGGCGTCTCGGTTGCCAAGTCCGTGCGTTTGGCGCTGGCCGGCGAACTGGTACCGGATGCCGTGAACGTGGCCGGCGGCGTGATCGCCTCCGATGTCCGTCCCGGCATCCCGCTGATCGAAAAGCTGGGCCGGATCTTCACCGCGCTGACCCACGCCTCCCTGACCCAGATCGACGTCGAGGTTGCCGGCGAGATCGCGGCGCTGGACGTCAAGGTCCTGGAACTGGCCGCGCTCAAGGGCATCTTCGCCGATGTGGTGACCGAGCAGGTTTCCTACGTCAACGCCCCGGTTATCGCCGAACAGCGCGGCATCAACGTCCGCCTCATCACGACGGCGGAAGCGGAGGACTACCGCAACGTCCTCACCATCCGGGGTGCTTTGAGCGACGGCAGCCAGATCTCAGTGGCAGGCACGCTCACGGGCCCGAAGCAGATCCAGAAGCTCGTCGGCGTCAACGGCTACGACGTTGAGATCCCCATCAGCGAGCACCTTGTAGTGGTGGCCTACGCCGACCGGCCGGGTGTGATCGGAACCATCGGACACATCCTGGGCATGAACAACATCAACATTGCCGGCATGCAGGTGGCACGGCAGGCGGAAGGCGGCCAGGTTCTGGCACTGCTGACCATCGACAGTTCCGTTCCGCAGCAGGTGCTTGACGCCATAAAGGCAGGCATCGGCGCCGAAATGGTCCGCGAGGTGGACCTCGAGGACTAAGAACTGCACCGCCATCAACTACGCGTGACCGAACCTTAGCGTCGGCCACGTATGATTGGCCGGTCTGCTTACAATGGCTAGGTCCCGTTTCGGGACCACGCCGGCAGACCGGCCAATACTTTTGCACACCAGGCAGGAAATCCTATATATCCGCCGCCTGCGGATCCCGGTGTGCGCACGCAATCCAGGTTTCAGGGAGCCCAATGAACGCCGTCCAGAGGTTCATCAGAAGCAAAGTGCTGCTGCTGACCGCGGCCATCTTGATCGCAGCCATGTGCTTGTCGGTCCTCGTCCAAGGCCAGTCGCAGGCCGCACTCAACCGAACGGTGGATGAGAACTCGCGGGGTCTCTACGACGTCCTGGTCCAGGCCAAGGCAGGCTCCGGGGCGCTGATGCAGCCGGAGATCGCCAACGGTGGCGGCGGCATCAGTTTTGACCAGCTCGAGAAGCTCCGGAAGCTTTCCGGAACGTCCGTGGCGGCCCCCATCAGCCTGGTTTCCCGCGTGACGCAGAACTTGGAAGCGCCACGGCTCGACGCCATGGACTACCTTGGCTACAACTCCGGGCTGGCAGGCACAGCGACCACGGACCAGGCCGCCGGCGCCACAGATCCCAGCAAATGGCCTGCTGCCGAGTCCGTCCTGGGCGACACCGCCAAGAAGTACCGCCTGACCGCCAGCGCCGTCAGCTCCGACGGCGTCTCCGAGCAGACCCTGTTCAAGTCCACCGCGGAGGGCAGCCTGGGCAAGGCCCGCCTGATCGAAGAGCAGACGGCCGGGGGCCCCAGCATCCGGATCGCACCACCCGCAGGCGAGACGGGCATCAAGTTCCCCGCTCCCGCGGGCGGCTCCGAACACAACCTGTTCAACCTTTCGGTGTCCCTGCCGCTGTCTCCCGAAGTGACCGAGTCCGTGGTCGCCGTCGACCCCGTCTCCGAGCGCGCGCTGCTTGGCACGGCCGGCGACTTCCTGGCTCCGCTGGAGAAGGCTCCGCCCGCTGACGCGCGGAACGCCGGAGCGATCGGCCGGCACTTCGAAAGCCTCTTCACCAACGGCATCAGCCAGGAAGAGCTCAAGGAAGGCCCTGACTTCCTCGGCGTCAAACTCAAATACTGGGCACCGCTGATGACGCAGTACCAGCAGGCGAAGCGCAGCGGACAGCTGACCGCGGACTCGCAGGCCATTCCCCTGGTTGTCCGTTCCGGCACGTCCCTGGACCTTAAGTACAACGTGAAGATCGAGGAGATCGACGCCGCGGGCAAGGTTGTCAAGGACGTCGGCACCGCCACGCGTTCCCTCGGCAAGGACTACCTGCCGTTTGTGTCCAAGGACCCGTTCGCTCTGTCCTGGCCCGGCTCCACCGACCACTCCGGTCTCCTCGGCAGCGCCGGCAACTTCAACCAGGGCCTCTACACCCCGGCTACGTGGAGCACCGACTTCGCTGCCGCTCCGAAGTACACGGACGGCGACACCGCGGCCAATGGTGCGGTCCAGAAGACCGCCGTTCCGAGCGACTGGGTCACCGTAAACCGCCTGCCGGAGAAGGGTGCCAACGGCGCCCCGGTGGACCAGACCCAGCGTGAGCCCGTGGATGAACGTTCCTACCGGGAAGACCTGGCAACAGGGGAAAAGCTCGCGGCTCCGCTGGCCATGGTCTATGGGACCTTCGATCCCGCGGCTGTCGAGAAGGCCGCCGGCGACGTCAACCGCCTTCCGCTGGGTGGCTACGACCCCACTCCGCTTACCCTCACCAAGGACGCCGAAGGCAAGACGGTCACCGGTACCGAACTCAAGCCTTCACTCAGTGCCACCGGACTGGCGAGCCAGTCGGCCGGTGCCATCACCGACTTCTACGGCCTGGCCGCAGCACGCGGCTACAAGGACAACGCCGCCGTGATCGATGCCGTACGTGTCCGGGCCAAGGCCCCCGGAAGCTGGAAGGAAGCCCAGCCTGACGTCGAAAAGCTCGCCAGCGAGATCCGCGAAATGGGTCTTGAGGCTACTGTTGTGGCCGGTTCCGCCCGTGAGGACGCCAGCATTTTTGTCCCCGGATACTCCAAGGACGACGCCGGCAAGGAGTCAGCGCTGGGCACTGTCCAGCAGTCCTGGGTCCGGCAGAATGCAGCGGACGCAGTCTCCGGCTCCCTCACCGGGACCAACGTGACACTGCTCTTCCTGACGCTGTGCGGAGCCGCGCTGTTGACCGGCGCCTCCACCGTCAGCTACATCCGCAAACGCAAACGTGAAGCCGGGACCCTCCGCGCCATGGGCTGGACCCAGGTACGCATCAGGAACTGGGTGCTTGAGGAATTCGGTGTCGGCGCTGCGCTGCTCGCGGTAGCCGGGATCATCCTGAGCCTGGTGAGCTGGAGCCTGACCACAGCCATCGTCTCAGCTTCCGTCCTGGTCCTGTATGCGGCAGCGGCCTTCTTCGCCGCCCAACAGCTGCGCCACCGTGATGAGGTGGACCAGGAACCGCAGCACGACGAGCGGCTGATCCCGGTGGACTCCCCGCTGACGTTTGCCAACCGGCAGCTCAGCACGAACAAGTTCAACACCCTGTCCCTGGCCGTCGCAGTCGGCGTCTTCGGAGCCGCGGTGGGCGGGCTGGTTGCCTTGCTCATCGACATCCCCCGTGCTGCCGGAGCGAGCGCCCTCAGCGGCCTGGCCGCGGCAAGCGTGGCGATGCCCAGTATGCTCCTGGCACTCGCCGGCGTCGCCGTGGGGCTGGTCCTGACACTGGTCACCGGCCGGTTTGAGCTGAACGCCAAACGCCAGTACCTGGGCATCCTTGAGGCCATGGGCTGGAACCCGGACATGCTCCGCCAGGTCCGTCTTTTCGAAAACGCGCTGGTGGGCACGGTGGCCCTGCCGCTGGGCGTCCTGGGCGCGCTGGGCATCGGGCTCCTCCTTGCCCCATATGCCGCGCTATGGGCCGGCGTCGCCGGCCTCGTGGCTGTACTTTGCTGGATTCCGATTGCAACGAAAGTGGTCCAATGACAAACGAGACGAACGTTTACCGGAGCCGGAGGTCCGGCTCGGCTGAGTCGCCCCTGCAGACCCGTGCCAACACCATCGTCAAGGCCGCGGACCACGGGACCCCGCTGGAACTGAGCGACATCACCATCCGCTATGGCGGCGGTAAAAGCGGTGCCGAAGCCGTCAGTGTTGTGGAGAACTTCGACCTCACGCTGCACGCCGGCGAGATGCACTGCGTGGCCGGCCGAAGCGGATCCGGCAAGACCAGCATCCTGACAGTGGGGGCGGGACTGACCCTGCCGACGTCGGGCCGTGTCTTCTGGGAAGGGGATTCCCTCGAAAGCATGGGCGATGACGAAATCGCCGACCGCCGTCGGGCCCTGATCGGTTACGTTGACCAGGGCGGCGCCCTGATCGACGGCATGAGCGCCCTCGAGAACGTCCTCCTGCCGGCCGTGCCCGACGGCGAGGTGGACCAGCGCCGCGACATGGCCAAGGACCTCCTGGACCTGGTGGGCCTGGGCCGCCGGATGCGGCACCGTCCGGCCCAGCTGTCCGGTGGTGAACGCCAGCGTGTGGCGATCGCCCGCGCCCTGATCCTGGGTACGCGCGTCCTGGTGGTTGATGAGCCCACGGCCAGCCTGGACAGGGCCTCCGCCAACCGCATCATCAGCATCCTCAAGGACACCACCTCGGACGGCATCGCAGTACTGGTCGCTTCACACGACCACGAACTGGTCCGCCTGAGCGATACGCTGACTGAACTGATCTAGCCCCGCCCCTTCGCACCAAAGGTAACGTCCGCACGTGAGCGCAACAGCCAAAACCCCGTTCTACATCACCACGGCTATCACCTACCCGAACGGTGTTCCGCACATCGGGCATGCCTACGAGTACATCGCCACCGACGCCATGGCGCGCTTCAAGCGGCTTGACGGCTTTGACGTGATGTTCCTGACGGGCACGGATGAGCACGGCATGAAGATTGCGCAGGCGGCCGAGAAGGAAGGCGTCACGCCCAAGGAGCTGGTGGACCGCAACGCGGAAGTCTACAAGTCTGCCCACGCCGCGCTGGGGATTACCTACGACCGTTTCATCCGGACCACGGACGCTGACCACTACGCCGCGTCGCAGGCCATCTGGAAGAAGATGGAAGCCAACGGCGATATCTACCTGTCCAAGTACGAGGGCTGGTACTCCGTCCGGGACGAGGCCTTCTACGTGGAGGACGACACCCTGGTCAAAGACGACGGCGTGCGGTACTCGAAGGAGACGGACACCGAGGTGACGTGGACCGCTGAGGAGAGCTACTTCTTCCGGCTGTCCTCCTACCAGGACCGCCTGCTGGCGCTGTACGAGGCCCAGCCGGAGTTCGGGGCACCGCAGTCCCGCTTCAACGAGGTCATCAGCTTCGTCAAGCGCGGCCTCGAAGACCTGTCGATCAGCCGCACCACGTTCGACTGGGGTGTCCCCGTCCCCGGCAACGACAAGCATGTGATGTACGTCTGGGTGGACGCGCTCACCAACTACCTGACCGGCGTCGGCTACCCGGACGTCGATTCGGAATCCTTCAAGAAGTTCTGGCCCGCCGATGTGCATGTGATCGGCAAGGACATCTCACGGTTCCACGCCATCTACTGGCCGGCGTTCCTGATGAGTGCCGGCCTTGAGTTGCCCAAGCGCGTCATGATCCACGGCTTCCTGCACAACAACGGTGTGAAGATGTCCAAGTCGCTCGGCAACGTGGTGGCACCGGCAGACTTCGTGGCGCAGTACGGGCTGGACCAGGTACGGTTCTTCTTCCTCCGAGAGGTCCCGTTTGGCGCCGACGGCAGCTACAACCATGAGGCCATCGTGGGCCGCATGAACTCGGACCTGGCCAACAACTTCGGCAACCTGGCGCAGCGTTCGCTGTCCATGGTGGCCAAGAACTGCGAGGGCAGGGTCCCGGTTCCGGGTGCCTTCACGGCTGAAGACACCGCGATCCTGGCACAGGCCAACGGGCTTCTGGAGACGGCCCGGGCTGCCTTCGAAAAGCAGGAATTCAGCCGCGCACTCGAGGCCATCTGGGGCGTCCTGGGGGACACCAACGCCTACTTTGCCGAGCAGGCTCCCTGGGTACTGCGGAAGACCGACGTCGAACGCATGAACACCGTGCTGTACGTGACGCTGGAAGTACTGCGCATCGTGGCTATCCTGGCCCAGCCAGTGATGCCCACAGCCACGGCCGCGCTGTTGGACACCTTGGGACAGCCCGACGGCGGATCCCGCGATTTCTCCGCGCTCACCACACCTATTGTCGCCGGAACTCCGCTGCCGGCTCCGGCGCCGGTCTTCCCCAAGTATGAGGAACCGGCCGAAGCCTAGGTATGTCCCTGCTGGCTACTTGCCGGTACGCGGACTGAGTACGGTTCCGGGGCCGGTCAGTAGGGCCCGCCTTGTAAGGCGCGTACTGAGTACTGGAGACATCCTGGTGTCCGTCTGTCTAGCCTTATCTGGTTAGCAAACTGATGATTCGCATCTGGGAGAACCGTCGCCCCGATGCTGTCCGTTTGCCTTTAGCCCTCCGTGTCGGGGATGGCGCCGTTCTTCCACCTGTCTGATCAGTTTGGACCAGACAATGGATGGAGACGGAAATGAAACGGATCCTTGCCGCTTTTGGTGTCGCGGGTCTTGCGCTATTGGGTGCCACTGCGCCGGCCACCGCGTCGCCTTCTGAGGACGAGAAAAAGATCACCATTTGCCACGCCACCGGCTCGGAAAGCAATCCCTACGTGCCGGTGACCATCAGCCTCAACGCGCTCAACGCCCACGTGGGCCACCAGCACGATGAGGACATCATTCCGGCCAACGACGGGAAAGTCCTACCCGGAGGCCAGAACCTTGACAAGGCTAGTATCTGGAATGCAGGCTGCGCCGCACCAGGCGAGGGTAACGGCCACGGTAACGGCAACGGCGATCACAAGATCAGCATCTGCCACGCCACGGGCTCGGACAAGAACCCATACGTGCCGATTACGATCGCCCTGCAGGGGCTCAATGGCCACGCCAACGCCAACCACCAGCACACTGAAGACATCATCCCGCCGAACAACGGCAAGGTGCTGCCTGCAGGCCAGAACTGGACGGCTAACGGGCAGGCAACCTTTAACAACGGTTGCGTTCCCACAACGGCGCCGCCAGTAGTGCCGCCTGTTGTTCCTCCGGTGGTCCCGCCTGCTGTTACTCCGGTGACGCCGGGCGAAACTCCCAGAGGTGCTGTTGTGGGTGCGCCGGCGGGTCAAGGTGCCGTAGCCGCCAACAACCCTGGCTTCAATGTCCAGACTGCAGTGGCAGGTTCGACTGACGTTTCCATCGCCCCCTGGGCCGCTGGCATCGTTGTGATGATGCTCGCTGCAGCGGGAGTGGCTGCCCGCAGGACCCTGGCAGCCAGCGGTACCGTATCCCGGCCCCGGGAGGAGTGACGCCGGCTACTGGCGCCCGCAGGGGCACTGTTTGAATCACCGGCAGGCGCCGTGGCCGCAAGGGCACGGCGCCTGCCGGCAAACCAGGCAAATCCGACTCACAAGCGGGGTAACCATGGACAGCGATCGAAGGCTCTTCACCACCAAAAGCATTGTCTTTGTGGTGCTGTGCGGCGTGCTGGCCTATCTGGCGTTCGCATTTCTGCCATTCCTGGCCGGGCCGGGACCGACCATGACCGGGGTTGCTGTGCAGCCGACCACCCAGGCCCCAGCACCGTCCACCCCCACAGCCTCCACGGACACCGGCGCTCCGGTCCCGGCGGGTCCGGCAGCGTCGCCGCCGCAGCGGCTGGTGTACCCGGCCGCAGACATTGATGTGGTGGTCCATCCGCTCGAGCCCACCGGCGAGGACCAGGCCACCCAGACCATCGTGCCGCCCCCCACCATGGACGGCTACTGGCTGTCGCCTTACGGCGCCCCCGGCGCGGGCTCGGTCAACACCACGTATATCGCCGGGCACAGCTGGACGGACCGGGATGCGCCGTTCAACCGGCTGAGTACCAAGGCGGCGGCAGGTGACAGGCTGACCGTGGCGACGGCCACGGGCGAAGTGGCCTACCTGGTGGACTCGGTGACGACCTACGTCAAGTCCGGCCTTAAAGACAGCCCCATCTGGCAGGTGGCACCCAACAGGCTGGTCCTGATTTCCTGCTATACAGGTGATGCTTGGGGCACCAACGTGGTGGTGGTGGCCTCACCGGAGGACCCAACCCTTCGTCTCAGCAAATGAGACAGATTGTCCGGCATGCGGATCATCTTAATATTCTTGGAGCATGAGCGCATCCACGATCAATCTCGCTGTCATTCCCGGTGACGGCATTGGCCCGGAGGTCATTGCCGAGGCACTGAAAGTCCTCGAAAAGGCTGTCGCCGCTGAAGGCGTTGTCCTCGAGCAGACCCACTACCAGCTCGGTGCCGAGCACTGGCTGGCCACCGGCGAGACCCTTCCGGATGAGGTCCTCGCCGACCTGCGTACACGGGACGCGATCCTCTTCGGTGCTGTCGGTGCCGCCCCCGGCGACACCCGGATTCCGTCCGGCATCATTGAGCGGGAGATGCTGCTCAAGCTCCGCTTCAGCCTGGACCACTACGTCAACCTGCGGCCGTCGCGGTTGTACGGAACAGTCGGGAGCCCGCTGGCCAATCCCGGCACCATCGATTTTATCGTCGTCCGTGAGGGAACCGAGGGTCCATATGTGGGCAACGGCGGCTCGCTTCGCACCGGCACACCCCACGAGGTGGCCACCGAGGTCTCACTGAACACGGCGTATGGCGTGGAGCGCGTTGTCCGCGATGCCTTCCGCCGCGCCAGCGCCCGGGAACGCAAGCATGTGACCCTGGTGCACAAGCACAACGTCCTGGTCTACGCCGGCCACCTGTGGAAGCGCACCGTCGAGGCGGTGGCCCAGGAATTCCCCGAGGTCACCCACGATTACCTGCACGTTGATGCGGCCACCATCTTTATGGTCACCGACCCCTCACGGTTCGATGTCATTGTCACTGATAACCTCTTCGGCGACATCCTCACTGACCTCGCTGCAGCCATCACCGGCGGCATCGGGCTGGCGGCGTCGGGCAACATCAACATGGACCGCACCGCCCCCTCCATGTTTGAACCGGTCCACGGTTCGGCCCCGGACATCGCCGGACAGCAGAAGGCAGATCCCACCGCGGCCATCCTGTCGGCGGTGCTCCTGCTGGACCACCTCGGCTACACCGCCGCGGCCCGCAGGATCGAAGCTGCGGTGATCGCCGACGTCGAAACCCGCGACGGCGGCGCCCGCAGTACGAGCGCCGTCGGGGACGCCATCGCCGCAGCGCTCTAGGCCTGCTCTTGAGACTCGGTTAACCGGCGTAAGCTAGTTTCGAATCACCAAATGCTGCCCTGCGGTTCAGTGCTGAACCACATTCAGAAGGCAGCCGATCGTGGAGGAACCATGACTCAGACCGCCCATGGCGTCGAATTTAACCAGCAGCTCTCGGCAACCCCGAAGTCAGCTGAAGAGCGTGCAGCCATCCTGGCCAACCCGGGATTTGGCAACTACTTCACCGACCACACCGCCGTCGTCGACTACAGCGTGGACGAGCAAGGCGAGGGTGGCTGGCACAACGCCCGCGTTGAGGCTTACGGACCCATCTCCCTGGACCCGTCTGCCGCGGTGCTGCACTACGGTCAGGAGATCTTCGAAGGCCTCAAGGCATACCGCCACGCTGACGGCTCAATCTGGACCTTCCGTCCGGAGGCGAATGCGGCCCGCCTGAACAAGTCGGCACGACGCCTTGCGCTTCCGGAACTGCCCCAGGAGTACTTCCTGGGCGCCATCCGGGAACTGGTGCAGGCGGACAAGGAATGGGTTCCCGCCGGTGACGGCGAGGCCCTGTACCTGCGCCCGTTCATGATCGCCACCGAGGCGTTCCTGGGTGTCCGGGCAGCGCGGGAAGTGTCCTTCCGGGTGATCGCATCGCCCGCCGGCAACTACTTCGGCGGCGAACTCAAGCCCGTGTCCATCTGGATCTCGCGGGAGTATGCCCGCGCCGGACGCGGTGGCACAGGCGACGCCAAATGCGGCGGCAACTACGCAGCCTCCCTCATCGCCCAGCAGGAGGCTGAGGCCAACGGCTGCAAGCAGGTCCTCTTCCTGGACCAGTTCAACGACAACGCCGTCGAAGAGCTCGGCGGCATGAACGTGTTCTTTGTGATGAAGGACGGATCCCTCGTGACTCCTGCACTCACCGGAACCATCCTGGAAGGAATCACCAGGATGTCCGTTATCCAGGTTGCCAAGGACATGGGCCGTGAGGTGACGGAGCGCAAGATCACCCTTGATGAATGGCGCGACGGCGTGGCCTCCGGTGAGATCGCCGAGGTCTTCGCCTGCGGCACCGCAGCGGTGATCACCCCGATCGGTGTCCTCAAGGACGCCACCGAATTCATCGGCTCCGAGGACGCGAAGGCGGGGGAGACCACCATGGCCATCCGCGAACAGCTCCTGGGCATCCAGACCGGAACCGTGCCGGATACCCACGGCTGGCTGACGCGTCTGGCCTAAGCACGGCCTAGGCAGGCAACGCACATAGGAAATAACGACGGCGGCTGGCCGGCACTGTGGGAAGTTCAACACAATGCCGGGCAACCGCCGTCGTCCGTTAACTTGGTTTTCCGTTTGTAGGGAGCCGCGGCCTCAGCGGCGGGCGGCCTTCCGGGCAGCGTTCTTCAGGGCCTTGCGCGAGACCGGCTTCAGGGCCTTGCGTGCCGCTTCGTCGGCCAGGGCACGGTTGCGGCGGGCATCGATGATGTCGTTCCAGAGTGCGGTGGCGAAGGCACCGCCGTCCTGGGCGTAAACGTCATAGGGATAGTCAGCAAAGATGGTCTGTTTGGTGCCTCCGGTGGGCAGGTCCTTCCCTGTTGCCTCGGCGACGGCGTCGGCAATAGCCCAGGTCCGCGTCAGGTGGTGCGTGAGATTGTCCTGGACAAAAACGTTCGCGTCGCCGGAGGCAGCAGCGCGCTCCAGGAGTAGGGCCAGATCTTCAGCCAGGAACGTGGCCGCCCATTCGTCGACGTCTTCGATATGTGACCGGAAATCCTCGGCGACACCGTCCACCGCCTCGCGCCAGTCGTTGGTCTCACGGAACTTCTGCCACGTGGGAAACCAGACGATGGCGCCGGTCGCGTGGTTATGGATGTGCTGCAGGCCGCTGTTCTTCTCCGTCAGCGCGTGGTCGTGTCCTGCGGCGTCGGCGCCGGACAACAGGTCGGACAACGAGATGGTGGATGAAGTGCTCATGGGTGTGCCTGTCTGCTCTCTCTGGGCGGTGGGTTCACCAGCCATAACTCGCCCCGGGGGTGCGGTTATTCCGTGCCGTCCTGATGCGAAGATGGTGCAGTGAACTCCACCTCGAGCGGCATTCCAGTCGCTGCCAGCCCACTGACGGCTTTCTTCCTGGCACCCAACCCCGGGCCGATGAGCCTGGACGGCACCAATTCGTACGTCGTCTCCGCCCCCGGCGCCAGTACATCCGTGGTGGTGGATCCGGGTCCGGCGGACGAGGGCCACCTTCGCCGCCTCGCGGATGTGGGCCCCGTGGAACTCATTCTCGTGACGCACCGGCACGCCGACCACACGGCAGGCTCCCAGCGGCTCCATGAGCTCACCGGCGCCCCGGTCCGCGCCGCCGATCCCCGCCACTGCCACGGCGGCGGCGAGCCACTGCAGGACGGCGAAACCATCCAGGCAGCGGGAGTGGCGGTCCGGGTCCTGGCCACGCCGGGCCACACCTCGGATTCCGCCTGCTTCCACCTTCCCGACGACGGCCCGCACGGCTCAGTGCTGACCGGCGACACTATCCTGGGCCGCGGGACCACCATGCTGGACTACCCGGACGGCAGGCTGGGGGATTACCTGCGGTCCCTGGACCGGCTCGAAGCCCTTGGCCCGGCCACCGTCCTGCCGGCCCACGGGCCGGTACTTCCCTCCCTAGCGGCCATTGCCCGTGCCTACCGCGAGCACCGGCACGAGCGGCTGGCGCAGATCCGCGCGGCACTTGTCCGGCATGGCGGGGACGCGACGGTGGTTGACGTGGCAGACGACGTGTACGCCGACGTCGAACCTTCCGTCCGGCGGGCAGCCGAAATGTCGGTGGCCGCGCAGCTTGACTACCTGCGGGGGTCCCCGGCGGCTGACAGGACGGCGTGACCCAGGGCAGCTGCCGCCGCTCAAGACGGTAGGCTAACAACCATGCGTATTGCCAGGTTTGTAGTCGATTCTGATCCCCTCTACGGCGTTGTTGAAGGCGAGCCCGGCAGTGAGGAAATCACTGTCATTAACGGTGACCCCTTCTTCCACGGCGTGGAGCGCACGCACGTTAAGCACAAGCTTGAAGATGTCCGGCTCCTGGCGCCGATCATTCCCCGCAGCAAGGTGATCGGCGTGGGCCGAAACTTCGCCGAGCACGCCGCCGAGCTGGGCAATGAGGTCCCGCAGCAGCCGCTGCTGTTCCTGAAGCCGAACACCTCTGTCATCGGCCCCGGCGACCCCATCGTGCTGCCGGAATTCTCAGACGAGGTTTCGTTCGAGGCCGAACTGTGTGTGGTCATCGGCCGGATCTGTAAGGACGTCCCGGAAGACCGCGTCGACGAAGTCATCTTCGGCTACACCTGCGGCAACGACCTCACCGCCCGCGATGTCCAGAAAACGGACCTGCAGTGGGCCCGGGCCAAGGGCTTCGACACCTCGGCACCCCTCGGACCCTGGATTGAGACCGAGCTGGACACCGAAGACCTGGCCATCAAGGGCTGGCTCAACGGCGAACTGCGCCAGGACGGCAGCACCAGCCAGATGATCCGCGGCGTTCGGGAAATCGTCTCCATCGTGTCCCAGGCCTTCACCCTGCTCCCCGGGGATGTCATCATGACCGGCACCCCGGCCGGCGTCGACCTGGTCACCGCGGGGGACCGCTATGACGTGGAGATCGAGGGCATCGGTCGCCTGTCCAACCCGGTGGTCCGCCGCTGACGGGTAAAGTTGGAACCACTATGACTACTGCCTCCGCGCTGAACCCTGCCGCCATCCCGTCCGTCACTGCCGAAACCCCGGTCCGGGTGCGGTTCTGCCCGTCACCCACGGGCACCCCGCACGTGGGCCTGATCCGCACGGCGCTGTTCAACTGGGCCTATGCCCGGCACACCAAGGGCACCCTGGTCTTCCGCATCGAGGACACGGACTCGGAGCGGGACAGCGAGGAAAGCTACCACCAGCTGCTGGACGCGCTGAAGTGGCTGGGCATCACCTGGGACGAGGGTGTCGAAGTGGGCGGCCCGCACGAGCCGTACCGCCAGTCGCAGCGCAGCGACATCTACCAGGACGTCATCGCGCGGCTGAAGGCCGGCGGCCACATTTACGAGTCCTACTCCACCCCGGCTGAAATCGAAGCCCGCCACCGTGCGGCCTCCCGGGACCCCAAGCTGGGTTATGACGGGTTTGACCGGCACATCACCGAGGAACAGCTGGCCCAGTACAAGGCAGAGGGCCGCCAGGCCGTGCTGCGCCTCCGGATGCCGGACGAGGACCTCACGTTCAAGGACCTCGTCCGCGGCGAGATCACGTTCAAGGCAGGCTCCGTGCCGGACTTCGCGGTGGTCCGTGCCAACGGCGCGCCGTTGTACACGCTGGTGAACCCGGTGGACGATGCCCTGATGGGAATCACCCACGTGCTGCGCGGCGAAGACCTGCTGAGCTCCACGCCCCGCCAGATCGCCCTGTACCGTGCCCTCTACGCCATTGGCGTGGCCGAGTACATGCCCGAGTTCGGCCACCTTCCCTACGTCATGGGCCAGGGCAACAAGAAGCTCTCCAAGCGCGACCCCGAATCCAGCCTGTTCCTGCACCGCGAACGCGGCTTCATTCCCGAGGGCCTGCTGAACTACCTGTCCCTCCTGGGCTGGTCCCTGAGCGCCGACGAGGACATCTTCACCGTCAAGCAGCTCGTGGAGCACTTCGACATCCACGATGTGCTCGCCAACCCGGCCCGCTTTGACCTGAAGAAGGCCGAGGCCATCAACGGCACGCACGTCCGGCTGCTCGAAGCGGCTGACTTCCGTGCGCGCCTGGTGCCGTACCTCCGGGCCGCGGGCCTGGTCGGGGAAATCCTCACGGACCGGGAGGAAGAGATCCTCACCGAGGCTGCACCCCTCGTCCAGGAGCGGATCACCCTGCTCGGGGAAGCCCCGGAGATGCTCGCCTTCCTGTTCAAGGCCGACGACGCCATCGACGTCGCGGACGATGCCCTTAAGGGCCTGCCCGCCAACCTGACCGAAGTCCTCGACGCCGCCCTTGCTGCCCTTGAGCCCATTCAGGACTGGAACCCGGAGGAGATTCAGACGGCCCTGAAGCAGGCACTCGTGGAGGACCTCGGGCTGAAGCCGCGGCTGGCCTTCGGTCCTGTCCGCACGGCCATCTCCGGGCGCCGGATCTCGCCGCCGCTCTTCGAATCCATGGTGATCCTGGGCAAGGGCTCGTCCCTGAGCCGGCTCCGTACCTTCCGCGGCTGATGTCTACCACCGGCACGACGGCTGACGGAGTCCTGAGCACACGTTTCGGGTCCATCCGGGGCGTCCTCTTCGACATCGACGACACCCTGGTGGACCTCGAATACGCCATGACCACCGCCCTGCGTGAGGTCAGCGAGCACCTTCTGCCCGGTCTGGACCAGACCGGGTGGGAGCGTTTCGGCAGGATCTTCACGCACGAGACCACGCACTACTACGACCGGTACCTGGCGGGGGAGCTGACCTTCAACGACCAGCGCCTCCTGCGGGGACGCGCCGCCCTGGGGCACTTCGGTGTGGATCTTGCCGACGGTGAAGAAGCGCACGGGTGGCTCTCGGCCTACGGCCGGCTGCAGCCCACGTATGTACGTGCCTTTGAGGACGTTCTGCCGCTCCTGGACCTGCTGGATGCTGCCGGCATCCCCTACGGTGCCGTCAGTAACAACGTGCACGACTACCAGCGGGCCAAGCTCGACGGCGCTGGACTGGAACGCGTCCGCCGCCTGGTTGGTACGGACACGGTAGGCGTTGCCAAGCCCGAGCCGGCCATCTACCTCGAAGGAGTCCGCCTGCTGGGGACTGCCCCGGAGGAGACGCTCTACGTGGGTGACAACAGGATGCTGGACGCTGAAGGTTCGACGGCGGCGGGCCTGATAGGCGTCTGGCTCGACAGGGTGGGGGAGCCCGCGCCGGATTTCACCGGTCACAAGATCACCTCACTGGAGCAGTTGCTGGGCTGACCGGCCGCTTACTCCGCAGACTGCAGCCTTCGCCTGTTCCACAGCACCAGGTAGATGCCCACGGATCCGAGCACAAGCACAGCAACCAGGCAGAGGGCAACGGCGGTATCGGACTTCCCCACCATACTGGTGGGCGAGACGGCCGCTGCGCTGCTGTACAGGGTGTCCGTGCCATCCGCAATCCGGGCATTGCCATCAGCAAGTTTCTCGGCACCCGTGGCCAGCTCTGTCGATCCCGTGGCCAGCTTGGTGTTGCCTGTGGCAAGCTCCGAAGCGCCCGCAGCCAGTGCCTGGGAGCCGTGGAGCAGGCCGGGGTTTGAGGGATCGGCCGGATCGCCCTTGATCCCGGCATTCAACGCCAACGTGCCGTCCGCCAGCCGTGAGGTGCCCTCAGTAATAGTGGCGACGGCGTTGATCAGGCCCGGGCGGTCGGCATTGCCGGGCACGCCGTCCATGCCGGTGCGGATCTGGGCAGTTCCGGCGGCCAGCAGTTCGGTACCGAGCACAACACCAGGGTTGTTGGGATCGCGACTGTTGAGCTTTTCACCCAGGGTGGCGAAGCCGGCGGTGAGGCGCCCTGTTCCAGTGTGCAACTGTGCCGCTCCGTCATTGAGCTTCCCCGCGCCAGCCTGCAGTTGCTGCGCCCCGGCGTCGAGCCTATGGGCTCCAGCGGTGATCTTGGCGATCTTGTCCTTGACTACGGCCAGCGGCACCAGACCCTGAAGCGGGTCCGAGGCTGCCGCCTCCAGCAGCTCAAGGGCCTGCGCCAAGGCTGCCGTTCCGGTACCTGCCTCGGGGGAGTTGTTTGCTCCCCGGTAGCCTTTCAGCTCGGCCGTTCCGGCGGCCAGTTCGCCGGTTCCCGAGGCCAGGCGGGCCGCACCTGCATCCAGCGCAGTCGCGCCGTCCGCCAGATTGTTCTCGGCATTTCCGGCGGCCGTAGGCGTCAGCGCCGCGGCGAGCTGGGTGGCTCCGGCGGCGAGCTTTCGGGCGCCGTCGTCCGCTTTGTACACGCCGGGCGCGAGCTTGTTGTTGACGTCAGTTTCGATCTTGACGGCTCCGGCGGCGAGCTGGTCTGCACCGGACTGCAGTCTTTCAGCGCCCGGGGCCAGCGTCTCGCTGACACCCAGGAGGACTTTGTCGGCGCCGGAGGAGAGCTTGCCGGCACCGGTGTCGGCCAGGCCCGCGCCGGCCGCCAGCTGGCCGGCGCCGTCCTTGAGCTGCTCAGCGCCGGCCGAGGCCTGGCCCGCACCGTCCATCAGCTTGGCCGATCCGTCGGTGATCCTGCCGGTGACCAGGGTGTAAAACCCAAGCAAAGCAATCAGCATCAGGGCCAGGACGGCGACAGCAAGCTGCTGTGCCCGGGTTCGGGTCTTGGTGGGCGCGGCGGCACGACTTTGTGTCACGGTGGGTCCTCTCGACGGTTTGCCGGCAGTGTGAAATCTGCCGGCCACCCACCTGGACCAGGGTGGCAGTCCGGACGCAAAACGACATTCCGAAGGGCCTGCAGCAAAGGCAGTGGGTGGTTACTCTCGGGTAACTTACCGAGAGTAAACTTATTCCGGGTGATCTGGCAAGAGGTTCAGGCCCTTGGGTCTTCGGTGCCGATTTGTGCCAGCCCAAAGTCTCGGGTAAAGTAATTTCTCGTGCTGAGGCGCACGGAGCACGGCTTAAAGCCCGAAACTCCGGCCCGAAAGTATCATTGGGATATGGTGTAATTGGCAACACTACGGTTTCTGGTACCGTCATTCTAGGTTCGAGTCCTGGTATCCCAGCTCTGTTTGGTCGCAGGCTAACCGCGGCAAATCAGTGGTTTCAGATCGGTTCGCCGATTTGAAACACGCGCTGAGTGTATGAAATACTCACTTAGCAAACCGGCCTGGCGCCGGTTGGAAGTGAAAACTTCCTGGAAGTACGCGGCCCCATCGTATAGCGGCCTAGTACGCTGCCCTCTCACGGCGGTAACGCGGGTTCGAATCCCGCTGGGGTCACCAACGAACGGTCCCGGGCATCAGCCCGGGACCGTTTTTTCGTTGTGGAGGCTGCGCTGCGGGTTATAGGACAAAACCGGGGCCCGGTGGAAAAGCCGGCGCAGCTGGCATGATGATCCTGTGACCTCCTCAGACGGGCTTCGTCCCACGCAGCCTCCGTCGCCTAAGCGCGCACCGAGAACGCAACCGGGCCGGCCCGACGCGGCGTCGGAGCCAGCCGTGGCCTTGCTTGAGGCCGTGCGTGGGGATCTGTCCGCAGTGTCGTTGCCGCTCGCCCTTGCTGACGTGGAGCAGGCGCGCCAGGACACTCGGAACGCCGTCGCCCAGCTGGACGACTACATCCTGCCGCGGTACCGCAGCCTGGACGCACCGCTCCTTGCCGTCGTCGGGGGTTCCACGGGCGCCGGCAAGTCAACGCTGGTCAACGCCCTGGTGGGGCACCCGGTCACACGCTCCGGGGCCATCAGGCCCACCACCCGGCAGCCAATTCTGCTGCACCACCCGGCCGATGCCGGCTGGTTCGAAGGCCACCGTGTGCTGCCCACCCTCAACCGGATCCGGGGCACCGTCTCCAGGGAACCCGTTCCGGCCAGCCGGGCCGGCGCAACACCCGATGCAGAAGCCACTTCGTCCCTGGTACTGGTAGCGGACCAGGCTGTTCCGCAGGGGATCGCACTGCTTGACGCCCCCGACGTCGACTCCATTTCCGACGACAACCGCAGGCTCGCCGGTCAATTGCTGGCCGCCGCGGACCTCTGGGTTTTTGTGACCACCGCCAACCGCTACGCGGACGCGGTCCCGTGGAAGCTTCTCCTGGACGCGTCCTCGCGGGACATCATGGTGGCCGTGGTCCTGGACCGTGTGCCGGCGGAGGCGGAAGCCGAAGTCAGTGCAGATCTCCGCGCGCTGCTGCGGCAGGAAGGCCTCGGCGATGCCGGACTGTTCATTGTGCCGGAGACGGACCTGGACCATCTTGGCATGCTGCCATCGAGCGCAGTGGAGCCGCTGCGGCGCTGGCTGCAGGAACTTGCAGCCGACGCCGCGGGGCGGTCCGACATTGCCCGCCGGACCCTCAACGGGACGGTGAAGGCGCTGTCCGGGCGGGTCGGTGCGGTGGCGCACGCGGTCCAGGGGCAGGAGCGTGCCGCGGACGCGCTCCGTGCAGGCGCTGAGGCCGCCTACCGCGATGCCGGGGCCCGGATCCTGGACGCAACAAAGGACGGCGCCCTCCTCCGTGGCGAAGTACTGGCGCGCTGGCAGGACTTCGTCGGAACAGGGGAATTCTTCCGGGCGCTGGAGCAGAACATCGGACGGCTGCGGGACCGCGTGGGAGCGTTCTTCCGGGGCGAGCCGACGCCGGCCGTCCGGGTTGAGGCCGCCATCGAAACGGGGTTGCAGGCCGTCATCCTGGACGAGGCCGCCAACGCCGGCGAAGAGACTGACCGGCGGTGGCGCTCGGACCCGGCCGGCCGCGGGCTCCTGGGGACGGAGGATCTGTCCGGCACCAGCCCAGGCTTTGCCGAGGTGGCTGCGGCGGAGATCCGGGCCTGGCAGACCGGCCTGATGGAACTGATCCGCACGGAAGGGCAAGGCAAGCGCACGCAGGCGAGATGGCTTTCCTTCGGGATCAACGGCCTGGGTGCCGCGCTGATGATCGTGGTGTTTTCCATGACCGCCGGCCTCACCGGGCTGGAGATCGGCGTGGCGGGCGGTACCGCCGTCGTCGGGCAGAAACTGCTCGAGGCAGTGTTCGGCGAAGACGCGGTCCGCCGACTTGCGAAGACTGCGCGGGATGACCTCCATGCCCGTTGCCAGCGGCTGCTGCAGGCAGAGCAGCAGAAATTCCTCCGACGCCTGCCAGAGGGCGGCGCGGACACCGGCCGGATCCTGACGGGCCACGCCGCTGCCCTGGCCCGGCTGGCGGACAAGGCATGAGCCGCCACAGCGTAGCCCGTGAGGCGTCGCAGCTGGACCGCAGGCTCGAAGCCCTCAACGATGCCCGCGAACTCGCCGAAGGCGTCTTGCCGGATGCTGCACTCGAGGAGGTGTTCCAGCTCCTCGAACGCGCGAGCTCCCGGCGGTCACTGTCGGCTGATCACACCGTTGTTGGGTTCTTCGGTGCCACCGGCAGCGGAAAATCGTCACTCTTCAACGCGGTCAGCGGCGCTGAAATCGCGACGGCGGCCGCCCGCCGGCCCACAACGTCGGAACCTTTGGCCGGTGTCTGGGGAGCGGACGGCAGCGAGCCGTTGCTGGACTGGCTTGAGGTGGGCAACCGCCACCATGCGGAGCCCGTGGCAGGTTTCGCGGACGAGCGCACGGGGCTGATCCTGCTGGACCTGCCGGACTTCGACTCCACCAGGGCCGCGAACCGCGCGATCGTGGAGCGCATGGTTGGCCTGGTTGATGTGCTGGTCTGGGTCCTGGATCCGCAAAAGTACGCCGATGCGGCGGTCCACAACGATTTCCTGGCGCCCCTGTCCGCGCATGGCGCCGTGACCCTGGTGGTCCTCAACCAGGTGGACCGCTTGCCCGAACGGGACGTGCAGCCTGTGCTGGAGTCCTTGAAAGGGATCCTTGCCCGCGACGGGCTGGGCAAGGTTCAGGTCCTGGGCGCATCCGCCCTGAAGGGCACCGGCGTGGACAAGGTCCGGAGCGCCATCCGACATGTTGTGGTACAGCGCCAGGCACTTTCACAGCGGCTGGCCGCCGACGTTTCGCGGGCCTCGGGGCACCTCCGGGAAGCCGCCGGCGCCGGGGAAGCCGCCGGTGTCAGGCCGGCGTCGAAATCCCGGCTCACCGATGAGCTGGCAACGGCCGCCAACGTGCCCGTGGTGGTGGACGCAGTTGCGCGGTCCTACCGCATCGAGTCGACGCGCCGCACGGGGTGGCCGGTGACGCGGTGGCTGGTGCGGTTCCGGCCTGATCCGCTCCGCCGGCTCAATCTGCGAAGTTCTTCCCCGTCCCAGCTTAACCGGACCTCGCTCCCGGCCGCGGGCGCCCCGGAACGCGCCCGGACGGATGCTGCTGTCCGTGAGTTTGCGGACGCGGCGAGTGCGGGCGCACCCGGACCGTGGCGTGCCGCGATCAGGGGTGCCGCCCGGAAAGGGCGGGAGGCGTTGCCGGATGCCCTGGACCAGGCCATCGCAGGCACGGACCTGATGGCGTCCCGGAAGTCCTGGTGGTGGGGCGTGTTCAACGTGGTCCAGTGGCTCGCGCTGCTGACAGTCCTGGGCGGCCTCGGCTGGCTGGGTGTGCTGGCCGGGCTCGGCTATCTCCAGCTGCCCGTGCCGGAGGTTCCCAAGGTGGAGGGCTGGCCGGTGCCGACGCTGTTGATTGGCGGCGGTATGGTGCTGGGGATCTTCCTGGCGCTGACTGGAAAATTCATTGGCTCAGGAGCCGCGAGGGCGCGCGCAGCCCGGGCCAGGAAACGGCTGCGGGCAGCGGTGGGCGAGGTTGCCCGGGACTTCGTTGTGGAGCCGGTGGAAATTGAGGTCAGCAGGCTCGCGTCCTTCAACGCCGCACTGAAGGTTGCGGGCGGAAACTAAGGCAGATAGGCCAGTGCGGTTGCGGCGTCCCTGACCTTGATCAGCGTCCGCAGGTTCCGGGTGGTGGTTGTTGCCTTGAACCTGGCCTTGGACGAAATCTTGCTGAACGGGCTGTCCAGCGTCCCGCCGGCCGGAGCCAGCCAGGCCAAGGCCTCCGGGCCGAGGCGTTTCTGCTCGGTCCCGTCTAGGGCTGCGCCGGCCGCGTCCAGTTCATCGAGCATGGCGGTGTCCGAGGCCAGCGTGATATAGGTGTGGGTTGCCCTGTCGTCCGCCGGGTACGGGCAGGCCGCCACGAGTTCGGAGACCCGCTGGGCCGTCAACACCACCACCCAGGCGTCGTAGCCAAACGCGTCACGCAGGCACTTCTCAAACGTCCGCTTGACCACGGCAGAACCCTCGTCGCTGGCAAGCACCACATTGCCGCTGGCCAGCAGGGTCTTGACGTCCGCGAACCCCTGCGATGCAAGCGCAGTCTTGAGGTCCGCCATCTTGATGTTGATCCCGCCGACATTTATCCCGCGGAGGAAGACTGCGTAGCTGTTCATGCCGACAGCCTAGCTGTGGGCGGCCACGCCTGGACGGAGGCGGGACCTCAGTCGTTGCTCTTGCGCAGGGCCTCGGTGAGGAGCCGCGCCGCGTTGCAGACCACCTCGGCGTGGAGGCGGCCCGGCTGGCGGGTGAGCCGCTCGATGGGGCCGGAGATCGAGACGGCGGCGATGACACGTCCGGACGGTCCCCGGACGGGGGCCGAGACGGAGGCGACCCCTGGCTCGCGTTCGCCGAGGCTCTGGCCCCAGCCCCGCCGTCGTACGCCTGCCAGCACGGTGGGGGTAAAACGGGCGGCCTGCAGGCCCTCGAGAAGCCGGTCGTGGTCTTCCCAGGCGAGCAGCACCTGGGCGGCGGAGCCGGCCTTCATGGAAAGCTTGGTGCCGACGGGGATGGTGTCGCGCAGGCCGATGGGGCGTTCCGCGGAGGCGACACAAATACGCCATTCGCCCTGGCGGCGGAAGATCTGGGAGCTTTCGCCGGTGGCGTCGCGCAGCTGCATCAGGACCGGGCCTGCGGAAGCGATGAGGCGGTCCTCGCCGGCGGCGGAGGCGAGCTCCACCAGGCGGCTGCCGAGGACAAACCGGCCCTGGATGTCGCGGCTCACCAGCCGGTGATGGATCAGGGCCAGGGCGAGCCTGTGCACGGTGGGCCGTGCCAGGCCCGTGGCGGCCACCAGCTGTGCCAGCGTGGTGGGTCCGGCCTCCAATGCATCAAGCACATGGGCCGCTTTATCAATGACACCGACTCCACTAGAATTGTCCATGTAATGATATTGACGTCTCATTATCTGAGATGCAAATCTTTGGGCTGGCACAAAATGCAGCCCTGCTGGTTCAGTGGAACCAAACAGCCAAACAGCAGTGAAGGGAGATGGCCGTGGCAAAGACACTGGCCGAGAAAGTCTGGGACGCGCATGTGGTGCGCAAAGGCGACGGCGAAGGAGCCAATGCCCAGCCCGACCTCCTCTTCATTGACCTTCACCTTGTCCATGAGGTGACATCTCCGCAGGCATTCGAGGGTCTGCGCCTGGCCGGCCGCAAGCTGCGCCGCCCTGACCTCACCATCGCTACGGAGGACCACAACACTCCCACGCTGGACATCCACAAGCCCATTGCCGATCTCACCAGCCGCACCCAGATCCAGACGCTGCGCAACAACTGCGCGGAGTTCGGCGTTCGCCTGCACTCGCTCGGCGACGCGGAACAGGGCATCGTGCACGTGGTTGGCCCGCAGCTTGGCCTCACGCAGCCTGGCATGACCGTAGTCTGCGGCGACTCCCATACCTCCACCCACGGCGCGTTCGGTGCCCTGGCCATGGGCATTGGCACGTCCGAAGTGGAGCACGTCATGGCCACCCAGACGCTGTCCCTGAAGCCGTTCAAAACCATGGCCATCAACGTCGAAGGCACGCTGCGCCCGGGCGTTACCGCCAAGGACATCATCCTGGCCGTGATTGCCAAGATCGGCACCGGCGGAGGCCAGGGCTACGTCCTGGAATACCGCGGTTCCGCCATCCGCGCGCTGTCCATGGAAGCCCGCATGACCATTTGCAACATGTCCATCGAGGCCGGTGCCCGCGCCGGCCTGGTGGCCCCGGACCAGATCACCTACGACTACATGAATGGCCGCCCGCACGCGCCACAGGGCGCCGACTGGGATGCCGCCGTCGAGTACTGGAACACGCTGAGAACCGACGACGACGCCACGTTCGACGTCGAGGTGGCCCTGGACGCCGACACGCTGGAGCCGTTCGTCACCTGGGGCACCAACCCAGGGCAGGGTGTTTCACTTTCCGCCAAGGTGCCGTCCCCGGAGGACTTCGGCGACGAAAACGCCAAGGCTGCCGCCGAACGCGCCCTGCAGTACATGGGACTGACCGCCGGTACGCCGATGAAGGACATCCGGGTGGACACGGTCTTCCTGGGCTCCTGCACCAACTCGCGCATGGAGGACCTCCGGGCCGCTGCGGACATCATCCGCGGACGCCAGAAGGACCCCAACATCCGGATGCTGGTGGTGCCCGGTTCGGCCCGCGTGCGGCTGGAAGCAGAGGCCGAAGGCCTGGACAAGGTCTTCAAGGACTTCGGCGCCGAGTGGCGCTTCGCCGGCTGCTCGATGTGCCTGGGCATGAACCCGGACCAGCTGGAGGTGGGGGAGCGTTGCGCCTCGACGTCCAACCGAAACTTCGAAGGCCGTCAGGGCAAGGGTGGCCGCACTCACCTGGTATCTCCGGTGGTGGCAGCGGCCACGGCCATCCGTGGCACCCTGAGTTCGCCGTCGGACCTCGATCCGGCTCCCGAATCCGCCGCCATCCGCACCGACGCAGCCTAGGAGGCCGCCATGGAAAAGTTCACTACCCACACCGGCATCGGCGTGCCGCTGCGCCAGAGCAACGTTGACACGGACCAGATCATCCCCGCGGTCTACCTCAAGCGGATCACCCGCACCGGCTTCGAGGACGCACTGTTCTCCGCCTGGCGCAAGGACCCGGCCTTCATCCTGAACCAGGCGCCGTTCAACGCTGGCTCCGTCCTGGTGGCGGGCCCGGATTTCGGCACCGGTTCGTCCCGTGAACACGCCGTCTGGGCTCTGAAGGACTACGGCTTCAAAACCGTCCTGTCGTCCCGGTTCGCTGATATTTTCCGCGGCAACTCCGGCAAGCAGGGTCTGCTGGCCGCCGAGCTCGCCCAGGACGACATCGAGCTGATCTGGAAAGAGCTCGAGAACGCTCCCGGCACGGAAGTCACTGTTGATCTCGTCTCCAAGACTGTCATCTGCGGCACTATCGTGGCACCCTTTGAAATCGACGATTACACGCGCTGGCGCCTCCTGGAGGGCCTGGACGACATTGGCCTGACACTCCAGCACGAAGAGGACATCACCGCCTTCGAGGCCACCCGTCCGGACTTTATGCCCACAACGCTTCCGGCCCGCCTTTCCTGAGCGGGAGCGGGGAATTTCCCGCCCCGGACGGAGCCGCCTGTACGGCGCCGCGCCGGAGGCTTTCGGCGCCCGTATTTCGGTTCGGTAACGCAACCTCCTATGCTTAGCTGGAGCCTTTGCAAGGATTTTGGGGCGAGTAATCGTAAGGAAACCGGTATATGAGTAGTGTTCTGACAATCCGCGGCGGAGTCCCGCTTACAGGCCGCGTCAGCGTCCGGGGGGCCAAAAACCTTGTTCCCAAGGCCATGGTGGCAGCATTATTGGGCAACGAGCCGTCGGTGTTGCGGAACGTTCCGGAGATCAAGGACGTCGAGGTTGTCACCTCGCTCCTGCAGCTGCACGGAGTGACGGTGGTCAAGGATCCCGTCAGCGGTGACCTCACCCTGGATCCGAAGGCGGCCAAAACCGCTCCGAGCACGGCGATCGATGCCCACGCCGGTGATTCGCGGATCCCCATCCTGCTCTGCGGACCCCTGATCCATGCGATCGGTGAGGCCTTCATTCCGGACCTTGGCGGCTGCAAGATCGGTGACCGGCCCATCGACTACCACCTGAACGTGCTCCGCCAGTTCGGCGCCGTGGTGGAAAAGCGCCCGGGCGGCATTCACATCTCGGCTCCCAAGGGCCTGCATGGCGCCAAGATCAATCTGCCCTACCCCTCGGTGGGTGCCACGGAGCAGGTGCTGCTCAGCGCCACCCGCGCCGAAGGGATCACCGAGCTTTCCGGCGCCGCCACCGAGCCTGAGATCATCGACCTCATTGCCGTGCTGCAGAAGATGGGCGCCATCATCAGCGTCCAGACCGACCGGACCATCCGCATTGAAGGCGTCCGGGACCTGGGCGGCTACAACCACCGTGCCCTTTCGGACCGCAACGAATCGGCGTCGTGGGCTTCGGCAGCACTGGTGACCCGCGGTGACATCTTCGTCGAAGGCGCCTCGCAGCGGGACATGATGACGTTCCTGAACACCTACCGGAAGGTGGGCGGCGGCATGGACATCGGCGAGGACGGCATCCGCTTCTACCACCGCGGCGGCAAGCTCAACCCGCTGGTCCTGGAAACGGATGTGCACCCCGGCTTTATGACCGACTGGCAGCAGCCGCTGGTGGTGGCCCTGACCCAGGCCGAAGGCGTGTCGATCGTCCACGAGACCGTCTACGAAAACAGGTTCGGCTTCACCGATGCGCTTATCCGGATGGGAGCCAGCATCCAGGTGCACCGCGAGTGCCTGGGCAGCGTGCCGTGCCGCTTCGGCCAGCGCAACTTCCTCCACTCCGCTGTCATCTCCGGTCCCACCCAGCTCAAGGGCGCCGACATCGACGTACCGGACCTGCGCGGCGGCTTCAGCCACCTGATCGCGGCGCTGGCCGCTTCAGGCACGTCGCGCGTGACCGGGATCGACATCATCAACCGCGGCTACGAACGTTTCACCGAAAAGCTGTCCGGCCTCGGCGCCGACTTCGACATCAACTCGACAAAGTAGCGGTGGGTACGTGAAGGAAACGGCCAAGAGCCGGGCCACTTTCGTTGTGGTCGCGGCCATAGTGCGCACGGTGCTGAACGCAATGATGAACAAGAAGTGGGAAGGCCTCGAAAACCTCCCCGCCGGCGGGTTTATTGCCGCGCCCAACCATTGCACGGAAATCGATCCGCTGATCGTGGGGCACATTCTCTACAACCAGAAGCGCGCCCCGCACTTCCTGGCGAAGGCCGGCCTGTTCAAGGTTCCGGTCCTGGGCGCGGTCCTGCGGGCCACCCGGCAGATCCCGGTGGAACGCTCGACGGCGGGGGCGAACCGCTCGCTGCAGCTCGCCCAGGAGATTGTGGCGGACGGCGGGGCCATCATCATCTACCCCGAAGGCACACTCACCCGCGATCCCGGGCTGTGGCCGATGAAGGGCCACACCGGCGCTGCCCGCCTTGCCCTGGAAGGCGGCATTCCCGTGGTACCGATCGCTCACTGGGGCGCTCATGAGGTGCTCCCGCGTTATGCGAAGCGGTTCCATCTTTTCCCGCGCAGGACGTCCCGGGTGATGGTGGGCAAGCCCGTTGACCTCAGCCAGTTCACAGGCCTGCCACTGGACAAAGCAACGCTGACCGCGGCCACCGAGAAGATCATGGATGCCGTGACCGGTTTGCTGGCCGAAATCCGCGGGGAGGAGCCGCCCGCTGAACGCTGGGACCCTTCCAAGCACAATCAAGCCACGCACGGTCGCTTCGTTGTGCGGGAAAATCCTGACGACGCTGCGGATGCCACCTGATGGCTGACGGAAGCCGTCAGGGTTCCGCCCGGTCTGTCGCCGTCCTGGGCGCCGGTTCCTGGGGTACCACGTTCGCCAAGATCCTCGCCGATGCGGCTCGGGCAGCGGGGGAACAGCGGAGCATCCGGATCTGGGGCCGGCGCAGCGAAGTGGTGGAACAGATCAACAGCTCCCACCGCAACGTCCAGTACCTGAAGGACACCGAGCTGCCGCCCAGCATCACAGCGTCCACAGACGTCAGCGCAGTGCTCGCGGGCGCGGACCTGGTGGTCCTGGCCGTTCCTGCACAGTCACTGCGACTCCAGCTCCGTGAATGGAAGCCGCTGATCGCCGCTGACGCCATGGTGGTGTCCCTGATGAAGGGCCTGGAGCTCGGCACGGACTCCCGGATGAGTGAGGTGATCAGCGACGAACTGGGGATTCCCAAGGACCGCATTGCCGTGGTTTCCGGTCCCAACCTGGCCATGGAGATCGCCCGGGAGGAACCGACTGCTTCTGTGGTGGCCTGTTCCGATGCGGCGGCCGCGGGCTGGATCGCGAGGAGCTGCACCGCACCGTACTTCCGTCCGTACACCACGGCGGATGTCGTCGGCGTGGAAATTGGCGGCATCGTCAAGAACGTCATAGCGCTGGCCGTGGGCATCTGTGAAGGTAAACAGATGGGGGACAACACCAAGGCCTCCGTGATCACCCGAGGCTTGGCCGAAACATCCAGGCTCGCCCTTGCCCTTGGTGGCGAGGCACGGACCATGGCCGGGCTGGCGGGCCTGGGGGATCTGGTGGCGACGTGTTCCTCGCCTCTGTCGCGAAACCATACGGCCGGCCGGTTGCTGGGCCAGGGACTCACCCTGGACGAGCTGGCACTGAAGATGACCCAAACAGCCGAAGGCATCAAATCCGGCCAGGCCGTGCACGAGCTAGCGGGGAAACTGGGCGTCGAGATGCCCATCACCGCCGCCGTCGTTGCCGTCCTGGCCGGCAAACTGTCCGTTGACCAACTGGGGCCGCTGCTGCTGGCCCGGGACCTGAAACCCGAAGGCGATTACTGACGATGTCTGATGAAAACCTGACCGCAGCGGACTCCGCCCCCCGGGCCAAACCCCGCGTCGCGGTCCTCTTTGGTGGCCGGTCCAGTGAACATGCCGTGAGCTGCGTGACCGCCGCTGGCGTCCTGGGCGCCATCAACAAAGACAAGTACGATGTCATCCCCATCGGCATCGCCAAATCGGGGCAGTGGGTGCTGGTCGCGGGGGATACCGCCCAGTGGTCGCTGTCCGCGTCGTCTCTGCCGGAGGTCGCACCGTCGTCGGAAACGGTGACACTGGCTGAGGTCAGCGGCGAGCACCAGCTGATCGTCACCTCACCGAACCAGGTCCCGCTGGAACTCGGCACGGTGGACGTTGTGTTTCCGCTGCTTCACGGTCCCTTTGGCGAGGACGGCACCATCCAAGGACTCCTGGAACTGTCCGACACCCGCTACGTCGGCGCCGGCGTGCTTGCGTCGGCTGTGGGCATGGACAAGCACTACATGAAAGTTGTGTTCGAGGCCGCCGGGCTGCACGTGGGGCCCTACATTGCCGTCACGGACCGTCAGTGGGTCAAGGACGCGGAGGCCGTCCGCAAACAGGTGGACCAGCTCGGCTTTCCCGTGTTCGTCAAGCCGGCGCGGGCGGGTTCGTCCATGGGGATCTCCAAAGTGGACTCGCTCGAGGGACTCGACGCCGCCGTCGAGGATGCCCGGCGCCACGACCTCAAACTGGTCATCGAGGCCGGCATCGTCGGGCGAGAGATTGAGTGCGCGGTCCTGGAAGGACGCGGGACCGATTCCCCCCGGACGTCCATGCCGGGCGAAATTTCCGTCGCCGCCGGAACGCACGAATTCTACGATTTCAACGCGAAGTATGTTGAGGACGACGCCGCCGCGCTGAGCTGCCCCGCCGACATTCCCGAGGAAGCCATCGTGCGGGTCCGGGAACTCGCGGCAGCTGCCTTCGACGCTGTGGGTGCCGAAGGCCTGAGCCGCGTGGACTTCTTCTACACGCCCGACGGCGAACTGATCATCAACGAGATCAACACCATGCCCGGGTTTACGCCTAAGAGCATGTACCCGCAGATGTGGGCAGCTTCGGGCCTGGACTATGCGGACCTGATCGATGAGCTGATCTACCTGGCCCTGAACCGGAAAACCGGCCTGCGCTGACCCGTCCCCACCGGTCCCCTAACCTCGCTCCGCTTCGGCCAGGGAACCCTACCGGCGTGGGCCCACCACCGGGACCCTACTGACTGGACGGCAGGTTCTGCAGGTCTTCCTGACCCACGCAGTTCCGGCTGGCCGGGATCTTTCCGGCTGAGGCGGCAAGATCCGCCAGGACAGTTGCGGAGCTGATCTTCTCCGGATCCATCAGGATTTCCGTGGCGGGTTCGCGGCCGAAGGTAGTCAGCGTCCACACCGGATCGCCCTCCTTGATAACCCAGTCGATGCCGTTGACACTCACGCACCGGTCCGTCGTCGGGCCTGGAACGTTGACGCCGCAGCGCAGGATCACCTGAGACGGGTCCCCCCAGGCGGCGGTGGCCTGGCTGTTGGTTTTCCGCAGGGCAGCGTCGCCGATGGCGTCAGGAAGGGCCACCATCATCGGAGCGCAGGCCGGGTTCGCCGCGTCGCCTGCGGCGGTGACATCCACAGTCGGGGCACAGGCGGACAAAGCGGCTCCAGTGAGGGCAGCGGTCAGCAGGATTCCGGACACGCGGACAGGCAACGGAAAACGGGGATTGTGCATCCATCCAGCCTAGCGTCGCCCGCATGGAGCGGGACGCAGGAAGGACCGGAGGCCGGTCGCGAGGACCTCCACAACAACGGGCGGACCAGCAATGTCGGTGCCGCGCTGTAGCGTAGGGGCGTGCCTGAAATTCCGTTGACTGAAGAAACGCTGACTGTCGCCGCGCTGTCCGAAGCCGAACTGCTGGCCCGGATCCTTCCGCGGCTGGAAATGGCCGGAACGTACAGTTCGGCAACCCTGCTTGGCCCGGGAGACGATGCCGCCATTATCGCCGTTCCGGATGGCAGGACAGTAATCAGCATCGATACCCAGGTGCAGGACCAGGACTTCCGGCTCCAATGGCCCAGCGGGTACCGCACCCCGGGCTTCGACGTCGGCTGGAAGGCGGCGGCCCAGAACCTCAGCGATATCAACGCCATGGGCGGCGTGGCCACGTCGCTGGTGGTGAGCCTGACGTTGCCGTCCAACACCCCTGTCAGCTGGGTGGCGGACCTGGCCGACGGCCTGACTGCGGGAATCCGGGAACTCGGGGCAACAGACTGTTCGGTGGCGGGGGGCGATTTGGGCCGCGGCAGGGAAATCTCCGTGACGGTCGCCGTGCTGGGCACATTGGCTGGCGGCAACGCGGTCCTGCGGTCGGGGGCCCGTGCCGGCGACGTTGTGGCCCTGGCCGGTACGGTGGGCAGGGCCGCGGCCGGGCTTGCGCTCCTGGAAGCAGAGGCTGCTGTGCAATCCCTGGTGCCCGCGCAATGGGCGCTCGTGGCAGTGCAGTGCAGGCCACGGCCGCCACTGTCCGCGGGGCCGCTGGCCAGGTCAGCCGGAGCCACTGCCATGCTGGATATATCGGACGGCCTGGTGCGCGACGGCGGCCGCCTCGCCGCCGCCAGCGGCGTCGTCCTTGACCTTGACCCCACGGCATTGAAGCCTCTCGCGGAAGTCCTGCGTCCGGCGTCGGACCTTCTCAGAGCTGACCCCATGGCCTGGGTGCTGGGCGGGGGAGAGGACCACGGGCTGCTGGCCACATTCCCGGCCGGCGTTCAGCTGCCTGCCGGATTCACTGCGATAGGCTCAGTACAAGCCTTGGGAAGCGCCACACTTCCGGGCGTCACAATTGCGGGCCACGCCGTTGGCACCGGGGGATGGGATCACTTTGCAGACTAAGGTTGCCGCCAACGCGCAAGCGATGAAGCGGTGGTTGGACAAGGCTGAAACCGCCATTGCCAACCACAGCGACCGCATCAATGCCATCAACATCTTCCCCGTGGCGGACGGTGACACCGGCACCAACCTTTACCTGACCGTTCGGGCGGCCGCCCGTGCCCTGCACAGCGGCCCTGCGGTCCGGGGCGCGGCAGTCCCGGCTGACGCAGGCCAGACGGATGTCGGAGCGGTGCTGGCGCGTGCCGGAAGGGCCGCCATGGAGCAGGCCCGTGGCAATTCCGGAACCCTCTTCTCAGTCTTTCTCTGCGCCGCGGCTGAACCCCTGGCCGGTCACACCCGCCTGACGTCAACCCTCCTGGCCGCCGCGCTGAACCGTGCCCAGATCCGGGCCTGGTCCGCGTTGAGCGACCCCGTGCCAGGCACCATGCTTTCGGTAATGGAAGCCGCGGCCCGGGCCGCCGCGGCAGTGGACGCCGGCCACAACGGCGACGACAGCAACCAGGCCCTGGGCAAAGCCCTCGACGCTGCCGTCAACGGGGCGCTCAGAGCAGTAGTCAGCACCGAGAGCCAGTTGGCGGCCCTTGAAGCCGCGCATGTGGTCGATGCCGGGGGCGTTGGCATGCTGCTCATCCTTGACTGCCTCCGCTCCGCCGTCCTGGGCGAAGAACTGCAGGGCGAACTCCTCGACGGGCTGCATGGCTTCGACGTCCAGGACCCCCACATCCACGCCGATATGCCGGCTGACGACGGCGTTGAGGTCATGTGCACCATCAGCCTTTCGCCGCTCAGCGCGGCCACGCTTCGCCAGCGGCTCGACGAGGTCGGCGAGTCCGTCATCATGAGCCAGGTGGACAGTATGGCCGATGCTGAGGGCAGCTACCGGTGGCGCGTCCACGTCCACGTCCCCGACGCCGCACCCGCGGTCGCCCTGATCCGTTCCCTCGGCGAACCCAGCGACATTTCGGTCAGCGAACTCGCCCTGGCCCGCGAACCCGAACCAGCTCCGGTGAACTCCAGTGGGCATGAGCGCTGAACTGGACCTGGGCCTGGAACGCCTGATCGGAAAACGGTCAGCGTCGGCTATTGAGAAGCACCTGGGCATCGCCACAGTCGGCGGCCTCCTGAATTACTTTCCACGCCGCTACCTGAACCGCGGCGAACTGACGCCCATCAGCGAGTTGCCGCTGGATGAAGAGGTCACGCTTTTTGCGAGGGTGCTCTCCAACAACACGCGCAAGATGCATACGCGGCGTGGTTCCATCACCGACGTCGTGATCACCGACGACGCCGCCTCCCACGGCCGTCCACGCCTTTCGGCGGTGGGCCCCGGCAGCGGGCACGGCACGCTCAAGATCACCTTTTTCAGCGGACACCGGGCACAGGCCCAACTCCTGCCGGGCAGGCGGGTGATGTTTTCCGGAAAGGTGACGCGCTACGGAGCGTCCCTGGGCCTGACCAACCCGGATTTTCACCTCCTCGACGAGGACCCGGACATGCCGGCCATGGACCCTGAAAAGCTTGCCGCGATGCCCATCCCGGTGTACCCGGCCACCGCAAAGCTCACCAGCTGGTCGATTCAGAAAGTCATCGCCACGCTCCTGGAAACCGTGGATCTGGACGCCCTGCCGGATCCGCTGCCGGAGGCGGTGGCCCGTAGGGAGAAATTCCTTCCCGTGGCCGAGGCCTACCGGCTCATCCATAGGCCGGAATCGCAGGCTGACTGGATGAAGGCCCAGGAGCGATTGCGCTACCAGGAGGCCCTGGTCCTGCAGGCGGCCTTGGCGCGGCGCCGTGCCCAGCTTGCGGCCGAGGAAGCCACGGCACGGCGCCCGGCCTCCGACGGGCTGCTGGCGGCGTTCGACAGGCAGCTGCCCTTTACGCTCACCGGCGGCCAGGCCGCCGTCGGAAAAACACTGGCCACGGAGCTGGCGCAGGACAGCCCCATGAACCGGCTGCTGCAGGGTGAGGTCGGCTCGGGCAAAACCATCGTCGCGCTGCGGGCCATGCTGCAGGTAGTGGATGCCGGCGGGCAGGCCGCCCTCCTGGCGCCCACTGAGGTCCTCGCCGCCCAGCACTTCGATTCCATCCGGCGGACCCTGGGTTCCCTGTCCCGCGACCCGATGCTGTCCGCGGACGGGCTGCTGGGCAGCCTGGCCGAGGGGGCGGTGCAGGTCACGCTCCTCACCGGCTCCATGCCCACCGGCGCCCGGAAACGGGCCATGCTGGACGCCGCATCCGGCGCCGCCGGGATTGTGATCGGCACGCACGCGCTGCTCAGCGACAACGTCGCGTTCTACGACCTTGGCCTGATCGTGGTGGACGAACAGCACCGGTTCGGTGTGGAGCAGCGGGACGTCCTCAGGTCAAAGGCCAACAAACCGCCGCACCTGCTGGTTATGACGGCCACGCCCATTCCACGCACTGTGGCCATGACGGTCTTCGGCGACCTCGAAACGTCCGTACTGGACGAGCTCCCGGCCGGCCGGGCGCCGATTTCCACGCATGTGGTGGGCCTCGCCGAGAACCCCGGCTGGGCAGACCGCATCTGGTCCCGTTCCCGTGAGGAGATCGACGCGGGGCACCAGGTGTACGTGGTGTGCCCCAGGGTCGGAACAGACGACGACGGCGACTTCAGCCCGGGGGAAGCGGAGCCTTCCGCGGCTGACCTGGCGGGCGACGGCGGTGCGCGGGAGCTCGCGTCAGTGACCGCCGTCGTCGAACATCTCCAGCAGGAGCCGGCCCTGGCCGGTGTGCCCCTTGGGCCAATGCACGGCCGTTTGGACACCGCAGTGAAGACCGCCGCGATGGCCGACTTCACCGCCAACCGGACCAAGCTCCTGGTCTCCACCACCGTTATCGAAGTCGGCGTCGACGTCCATAACGCCACCATGATGGTGATCCTCGACGCCGACCGCTTCGGCATTTCCCAGCTGCACCAGCTGCGCGGCCGGGTGGGCCGTGGCGGGCTTCCCGGAACGTGCCTGCTGGTCACCAACCTCGAACGCGGGCACCCGAGCCGGCGCCGGCTCGATGCCGTGGCGGCAACCACCGACGGTTTCGAGCTGTCGCAGGAGGACTTGAAGCTGCGCCGCGAGGGCGACATCCTGGGCGCGTCACAGTCCGGCGGCCGCTCCACCCTGAAACTGCTGCGCGTGCTGGAACACGAGGACATCATTGCGCAGGCGCGGCAGGACGCCCAGGAAATTGTGGGCTCGGATCCGGCCCTGGCCCGGCATCCGCGGCTGGCGGAGGCCATTGACGAGTACTTGAACCCCGAGAAGGAGGCGTTCCTTGAGCGCGGATAGGAGGCGGCCATGAGCCGCATCATCGCGGGCGCCGCAGGCGGGACCCCCCTGGTCAGCGTCCCCGGTTCCCTGACCAGGCCCACCACCGACCGCGTTAAGGAAGCACTGTTCTCCAGGCTCGACGCCTTTGGGATCATTGCCGGTGCCCGGGTCCTGGACCTGTACGCAGGGTCCGGATCGTTGGGCGTGGAGAGCGGCAGCAGGGGTGCTGAGGCCGTTGACCTCGTGGAATTCGATGCCAAGGCCAGTTCCGTGTGCCAACGCAACGCGGACCTGATCAACGGCGTGCTGGGCCGCAAGGCGGTGACTGTCCACCGGTCCAAGGTGGAGTCCTTCCTGGAGCGCGCGGCGGAGACAGCCAGCTGGGACCTGGTGTTCCTGGACCCGCCGTATCCGCTGGATGACCCTGCCCTGTCGGCGGTGCTGGGCAAACTCGCCGATCATCTGGTTCCGGCGGCCGTGGTGGTGGTGGAGCGGTCCTCGCGTTCACCGGAGCCGTTCTGGCCCGCCGGCCTGGAACGGTTTGCCGAGAAGAAGTACGGCGAAACCCGGCTCTGGTTCGCCGAGCCATTTGTGCCGGACGCCATCACGCCGGACGTTGTTACTGAGGAGCAGCCGCCGAAGCAGGTTTAGGGCGTAGCCTGGGACGCCTGGGACACCTGGGACGCGGGGGTCTGCGGGTCAGCCGGCAAGCTTATCCAGGTCCACGCCGGCCAGAACCTTCGCAGGGTGCGGGCCGCGTGCCGTCAGTTCGGCTGTCCAGGCTTCGGGCCACGGAGCCTGCGTTCCGGTCAGGATGATGTTGCCGGGGTAGCGGCCCGCGAACATCCCGGTTTCGGCGAAGGCTGCGACGTCGGTCATGGCGCGGCGCATGGCGGCGGCCTGGCTTCGTACCAGGGTGAGGCCGGGTTCATCGCCCACGTTGACGATCAGCAAGCCTTCCGGTGCAAGGCGTGCACGGGCCTCCTGGTAGAACTCCTCGCAGGCGATGTGGGCGGGGGCTTCCGGTCCGGAGAAGATGTCCAGGATCACGACGTCGAACTGAAGTGCCGGGTCCAGGTCCGCCAGGGCGTCGCGGGCATCGCCGATGACGGTGTGCAGGTCGGTACCGTCAGGCAGGGGGAGTTGCTGCAGGACAAAGTCGAGGAGCTCGCGTTCCAGCTCCACCGCATACTGGACGGATCCGGGCCTCGTCGCCTGGATGTAGCGCGCAAGGGTCAGGGCTCCGGCCCCAAGATGGAGCGCGGTGATTGGCCGGCCTTCGGGAGCGGCGAGGTCCACAATGTGGCCGATCCGTCGCAGGTACTCGTAGAAGATCTCCTCAGGATGCGCCAGGTTAACATGGGACTGCTCGGCCCCGCCGATGCTCAGGACGTAGCCGCCGTCGGTGAAAGCATCGGGCTCGATGGACGCGTGCTGTCCCGTGGTCCGCAGGAACCTCGTGGAACGCGTGCCGCCGGGCTCCGCCATCAGAGCTTTCCGCTGAGGGTCGCCAGCCTGGCGGCGGCCTCCTCGAGAAGCTCCACCTTCTTGCAGAACGCGAATCTGAGCAGGCTCCGTGTCCGTGCCGCGCCCTCCGGGTGGCAGAAGACGGGGACGGGGATCGCGGCCACTCCCACCAGTCCGGGCAGCCTGCGGGCCAGGTCCACGGAGTCGCTGATGCCAAGGGGTGCGGTGTCCACGTTGACGAAATACGTCCCCTTCGGCGTGTAGACGTCGAATCCTGCGGCGCGAAGGCCTTCGCTGAGGATGTCCCGTTTCTTTCGGAGGGTGGCCGAGATGCCCTGGTAAAACTCATCCGGCAGTGCCAGACCGGCCGCGATGGCCGCCTGGAACGGTGTACCGGAGCTGTAGGTCAGGAACTGCTTGACCGTGCGGACGGCCGCCACCAGGTGTTCCGGGCCGGTCAGCCAGCCGATCTTCCAGCCGGTGAAGGAGAAGGTCTTCCCGGCCGACGAGATGGTGATGGTCCGCTGAGCTGCACCCGGCAAGGTGGCTACAGGAATGTGCCTGGCACCGAAGGTGAGGTGCTCGTACACCTCGTCGGTGATGATGAGGCAGTCATGCTTTGCGGCAAGCTCGACGACGCGTTGAAGAACATGGCGGGGGAAGACGGCACCGGTGGGATTGTGCGGGTTGTTCAACAGCACCACCTTGGTGCGGTCGGTGAAGGCCGCTTCCAGGGCAGTCATGTCCGGGTAAAACTCGGGGGCCAGCAGCGGGGCGGTGACGTGAGTGGCGCCTGACAGGCCGATGACGGCGCCGTACGAGTCATAAAACGGTTCGAAAGTCAGCACCTCATCGCCGGGGCCGACGAACGCCAGCAGCGTTGCGGCGATCCCCTCTGTGGCGCCGGTAGTGATGATGACCTCGGTGTGCGGGTCCGGGGTCAGCCCGTAAAACCGCTCCTGGTGGGCAGCCACGGCCTCACGCAGTTCCAGGATGCCCTTGCCGGGCGCGTACTGGTTGGCCCCGGCTTCGATGGCGGCCATCGCTGCCGCCTTGATTTCCAGCGGTCCGTCCTCGTCCGGAAAGCCCTGCCCGAGGTTGATGGCACCGGTCTGAGCCGCCAGCGTGGTCATCTCCTCGAAGATGGTGACGCCGAGTTGGCCGGCAGGTCCCAGCAGGTTGGCGCCTGAGGCGGTGCGCTGCCACGGGGCAGGCGCGGTGGGCATGGAAACGTCCCGTGGTGGATGCATCCAGTCATGGTATCCCGGCGGTCCCATGCGGTAGGTTCGGTGCATGAGACGCGCTGTCTGCCCCGGATCCTTTGACCCCATCCACAACGGCCATCTCGAGGTCATCGCCCGTGCCGCTGGCCTCTTCGATGAGGTGATCGTGGCGGTTTCGACCAACTATGCGAAGAAGTACATGTTCAGCCTGGGGGACCGCCTGGATATGGCGCGCGAAACCCTGGCATCCCTCAAAGGCATTGTGGTGGAACCGGTGGGCGACGGTCTCCTGGCCGAGTACTGCCGCCAGCGCGGTGTCTCCGCGATCGTCAAAGGTCTCCGCTCGTCTTCAGACTTCGACTACGAACTTCCGATGGCCACGATGAACCGCCAGCTCAGCGGCGTGGAAACGGTGTTCCTGCCGGCCGAAGCGCACTACCTGCATTTGTCATCCACCCTGATCAAAGAGGTGGCCGGTCTCGGTGGCGGCGTGTCCGACTATGTGCCCCGGTCGGTACATAAAAGGTTGCTTGCCGGCGGGTCTGCGCCCGATCACCCGCCGAGAGGGTAAGCTAGTCCGGTACTTCGACGGCCGTCCGTCGCCTGGTTTGGGTCCCTGCGGTTCTTCAGGCTAAGATGGTACGTCGGTCATATGTTCAACAGGAGTTCTCATTAAACGAGATGCTAGTTCGCCCTTGGCGTTCGACGTCAAGGATCTCGGGCGCAGCCCGGGCAGCATGCGGACACTGAAGGAACATGTACCCGCACCAAGTGATCTTGGTGTGGCACTCATTGGCGTTCAGGAAGGCTCGGACATCGAGCTGGATCTGAGGCTTGAGGCCGTACACGAAGGAATTCTGGTATCAGGAACCGCGGTCGCCGAAGTCAAAGGCGAATGCGGCAGATGCCTGGATCCCCTTGCGTATGACCTTGAGGTAAATGTGCAAGAACTTTTCTTCTACGAAGGCGTTGTGCTTTCGGACGAAGAAGACGAAGAAGAGCAATATCGAGTCGAGCGCGATCTGATCGATCTTGAACCGGTGTTGCGGGACGCAGTTGTTACTATGCTGCCGTTCCAGCCGGTGTGCCGGGAAGACTGCCAGGGCCTTTGTTCCGAATGCGGAATTCGCCTGGAAGACGAGCCGGGGCACCACCACGAGGTCTTGGATCCTCGCTGGGCTGCCCTAGCTGATATGGCTAAGCCTGACCGGCAAAATTGATTTGTACGTGTTTGTCTAGAGAGAAATGAGTTAGCCGTGGCTGTCCCGAAGCGGAAAATGTCTCGCTCGAATACCCGCGCCCGCCGCTCCCAGTGGAAGGCAACTGCCCCCCACCTGGTGAAGACCGTAGAGAACGGCCAGGTTTCATACAGCCTGCCGCACCAGGCGAAGGTCGTCACCGACTCGGCTGGCACTGCGTTGTTCCTTGAGTACAAGGGCCGCAAGGTCGCAGACGTCTAATCGGCCGCTTGGGCTGACATGATGTCTTCAACTGAAGAGCTTCTGAAGCGTCTCGGTGTCTCCATTGACGCCGGGACGCTTCGTCTTGCTCTCACGCACCGTTCCTACGCCTACGAAAACGGCGGCATCCCCACCAACGAGCGGCTCGAATTCCTGGGCGACTCCATCCTGGGCTTCTCCGTGACCGATGCCCTGTACCGGGACAACCCCACACTGCCCGAAGGTGACCTGGCCAAACGCCGCTCTGCGGTGGTCAGCACGCGCGCCCTCGCCGGCATCGGACGAAGCCTCGGCATCGGGGATTACATCTACCTGGGGCAGGGCGAAAAGCTCACCGAGGGCAAGAACAAGGCTTCCATCCTGGCGGACACTATGGAAGCGCTCATTGGGGCAACCTACGTGTCCAACGACATCGAGACCGCCCGCCAGCTGGTCATGCGCCTAATAGGCCCCCTCCTCAAGGATGCGGGCGCACTCGGCGCCGGCACGGACTGGAAGACCAGCATCCAGGAACTGGCAGCCAGCCGGCAGATGGGCACGATCTACTACGCCGTTGAGGGGGCCGGGCCGGACCATGCCCGTACTTTCACGGCTGTCCTGAATATCGGTGGCAAACCATACGGCAACGGATCAGGCCACTCGAAGAAGGAAGCGGAGCAGGAAGCTGCCGCGGACGCCTGGCGTCAGCTCTCCGGAACCGCAGGAGCCGCCGCTGCCCCTGCCGCGGACGGCGCATCACCAGAGTCCTCCCGCAGCGTCTAGGTTGAGACGTGCCCGAACTGCCTGAAGTTGAAGTGGTCCGCCGCGGACTGGTGAGCTGGGTCCGCGGCCGAACCATCACAGCGGTAGACGTGCTGGACCCACGCTCCCTCCGCCGGCATGTCATGGGCACTGAGGACTTCCGGGGCAACCTCCAGGGCACCACGGTTGTGGACGTAGTGCGCCGCGGCAAATTCCTGTGGATGCCGCTGAGCGAGACCGCGGAGTCCGCCGGTGCCCCGGGTGTTGCACTGATGGCCCACCTCGGGATGAGCGGCCAGCTCCTGGTGCAGGACGCGGACGTGCCCGACGAGAAACACCTCAAGGTCAGGCTGCGCCTGAGTCCCGTGGCCGGTATGCCTGAACAGCTCCGGTTTGTGGATCAGCGGATTTTCGGCGGGCTGTTCGTCACCGGCATGGTTCCCACGGACGACGGCGGCCCGGGCGGCCAGGCGGAAGCTCCCGTTGCGTTCATCGCCGAGGAAGCCTCCCACATCGCCCGGGATCCCCTGGACCCGGCGTTTTCCTTTGACCTTTTCTACAGCCGGCTGCGGAAGCGCAAGACGGGCCTCAAACGCGCCCTGTTGGACCAGGGTCTCGTATCAGGCATCGGCAACATCTATGCCGACGAGTCCCTGTGGCGGGCAAAACTGCATTACGCCAGGCCCACCGATACGCTGCGACGCGGCGACGCGGAACGGCTCATCACCAGTGCGCGCGAAGTCATGCTGGACGCACTTGCCGCCGGCGGTACCAGCTTTGATTCGTTGTACGTCAACGTCAACGGGGCCTCTGGTTACTTCGACCGCTCCCTGAACGCCTACGGACGGGAGGGCAAGCCCTGCAGCCGTTGTGCCGCCGTCGGGATTAACTCCTTACTCTGCCGCGAGCTGTTCATGAACCGCTCGTCCTACACCTGCCCGGTCTGTCAGCCGCGCCCGCGCAACGGCCGCTGGTAGGCCGCCGCCGCCCTGCCGGCCATGATCGGGCGCTGCCCGGTGCAGGGACAGACACCCGGAAATCCGTGGAAACCCGCATGGACACAGTAGATTTGGGGCAGCAACGCAGACGCTTCAGCCATTCAGGAGACCAGAAACACCTTGCACCTCAAAAGCCTTACCGTCCGTGGGTTCAAGTCGTTTGCGTCGGCCACGACCTTCGATTTTGAGCCCGGAGTCACGGCAGTGGTGGGGCCGAACGGTTCCGGCAAGTCCAACGTGGTGGACGCCCTCTCCTGGGTGATGGGGGAGCAGGGAGCCAAAACGCTCCGCGGCGGCAAAATGGAGGACGTCATTTTTGCCGGGACTTCCGGGCGGCCCCCGCTGGGCCGGGCCCACGTCTCCCTGACCATCGACAACGCTGACGGGGCGCTGCCCATCGAATACAGCGAGGTCACCATCTCGCGGACCCTCTTCCGCGCCGGCGGCTCTGAATACGCCATTAATGGTGCCAGCTGCCGCCTGCTCGACATCCAGGAACTGCTCTCGGATTCCGGTATGGGCCGGGAAATGCATGTCATCGTGGGCCAGGGGCAGCTGGACAAGGTCCTGCACGCCACTCCGGAGGACCGCCGCGGCTTCATTGAGGAAGCCGCCGGGATCCTCAAGCACCGCCGCCGCAAGGAAAAAACGGTCCGCAAGCTTGAGGCCATGCAGGCGAACCTGCAACGGCTGAGCGACCTGACGGGGGAGATCAGGCGCCAGCTCACACCACTCGGCAAGCAGGCTGATGTGGCGCGCCGCGCCCAGCGGGTCCAGTTCGATGTCCGGGACGCACGCGCACGGCTGCTGGCCGACGACCTCGTCCAGCAGCAGAGTTCACTCGAGCAGGACGTGGCTGACGAAACGGCGCTGAAGGCCCGCCGTGCCGTAGTGGAGCGGCAGCTGGAGGAGGGGCGCCGCCAGCAGGCAGCTGTGGAACAGCTCGCAGCCGAGGCCACGCCAAAGCTCAACGCCGCGCGGGATACCTGGTACCGGCTCTCCGCTTCCAGGGAACGGCTCCGTTCCCTGGGCTCGCTGGCCCAGGAACGCGGCCGGCTGCTGGGCGCCGTTGATGCTGAACCGTACTCGGGCAGGGATCCTGAACAGCTGGAACGGCAGGCCGTCCGGGTCAGGGACGAGCTGACGGAGCTGGAGCGCCACATCCTGGACCGGCGCAGCGCGCTGGACTCAGCGACGGCTGCGAAGACCGGGGCCGAACTCGAGGCGTCTGCCGAGGAAAAAAGGCTGACTGCCGTCCTGCGGGCCGCAGCGGACCGGCGCGAGGGCCTGGCGAAACTTGCCGGACAAGTGGGCGCGGCAAGATCGCGGGTTGAATCCGCGCAGGCCGAGCTGGGCAGGCTGCGGGAATCACTCGCCGCCGGACAGGAACGCCGCCGCCGGGCCCAGTCCGAGTTCACCGCGCTGGAAACCCAAGTGGCTGGGGTCGAGGAAGGGGAGGAAAGCCTTGACGCCGACTACGAGGACGCCAGTGCAGAGCTCGACGCCGTCGTCCAGGAGATTGCCGATCTGACCTCCGCAGGGGGAGAAGCTGTCCGCCAACGTGACGCCCTCGTGGCCCGACGGGACGCACTGCAGCTGGGCCTTAACCGAAAAGACGGCGCGGCGCACGCCCTCAACTCCGGGCTGGCTGGCGTTGTGGGCACCCTGGTCTCTTCCCTCACCATTCACCCGGGTTATGAAACGGCGATTGCCGCAGCCCTGGGCGATGCCTCCGAAGCGATAGTGGTCCGGGACCCTGACGTGGCCGCCGTCGTGGTGCAACTCCTGAAGGACGACGATGCGGGGCGCGCCTCCCTGCTGCTGGCGTCTGCTTTGCCCCTGCCGGACGCAAACTCCGGCCCGGGCGGACCCTTGCCGGCAGGCGCACGCTGGGCTGTGGACCTGGCATCCGGCGGGGGCGTGACCGCACCCGCCGTGGCCACGCTCCTGACCGGGGTGGCAATCGTTGAAGACCTGGACGGTGCGGGGCTGCTGGTTGCCGAACGCCCGGACCTGACAGCCGTGACACGGGCCGGGGACGTGTTTACCGCCCTCACAGTGACTGGAGGCTCGGCGAAGGCGCCGTCCTTGCTTGAGGTGCAGGCCGCCGTGGACGACGCTGAGGCCCGGCTGGCCGTTGTCACCGCGGATCTGGAACGGAACAGGTTCGCCCTGGCCGGCGCCGAGGTCCGGCGCGCCGAGGCCCAGACGAGGGCAGAAGCTGCCCTGGACCGCCTGCACGATTCCGACGCCCGGCTCGCGGCCGTGGCCGAAAGGCTCGGCCACCTAAACTCCATCCTTCGCAGCGCCGTCGGCGAAAGCGACAGGCTGGCCACCTCCCTGGCCAGGGCCGAGGCCAATGTTGTGACCGAGGAACAGGCGCTCGCCGCCGTTGCGGCGCGGCTGGCTGCGGCGCAGGAGGCGCCGGCCGAAGAGGAACCCTCCACCGAACAGCGCGATGCGCTCGCATTGGCCGCATCCCTGGCCAGGTCCGCGGAGATGGACGCGAGGCTCTCGCTGCGCAGCACCGAAGAGCAGCTGACCGCCACCCGCAACCGGGCTCTCTCGCTGGAACGGGCCGCGGCCACCGAACGACGGGCGCGTGAAGAGGCCGCCGAACGGGCGCGCCGCCGTCGGATCCAGGCCAGACGGGCGGCCGCCGTCTCCGCTGCGGTGGAGCTGGCAATCCGGTTCATCGACGTGTCTGTCGAGCTTGCCCGGCGTGAACGTGACCTCGCCGAAGAGAACCGGGAAGAGCGGGACCGTGCACTGCTGGAGACCCGGACAACCAATGACACCCTGGCGCGTGAGCTTGGGGAACTGACCGACTCGGTTCACCGGGACGAACTGGCCCGCGCCCAGCAGCGGGCACGGATTGAAGCCCTGGAAACACGTTCCATCGAGGAACTCGGGATCACCCCTGACGTGCTGGTGGCGGACTTCGGCCCGGACGTTCCCGTGCCCGTCCCCGTGGAGGAAAGCGGGGACAAATGGGCGGCACTGCGGACACCCGTGGACGACGACGGCACACCGGTCCCCGAAGGCAAGCCCTTTGTCCGGGAGGAGCAGGAGAAGCGCCTCCGGAAAGCCGAGAGGGACCTGTCAGCCCTGGGCAAGGTCAACCCGCTGGCGCTAGAGGAGTTTGCGGCCCTGGAGGAACGCCACCAGTTCCTCAGCACCCAGTTGGAGGACCTGAAATCCAGCCGTAAGGACCTGCTGGACATCATCAAGGAAGTGGATGACCGGGTCCAGCGCGTCTTCACCGAGGCCTTTGAGGACACCCGGGACCAGTTCGTCCACGTCTTTGAACGCCTCTTTCCCGGCGGCGAAGGCCGGCTGGTCCTCACCGACCCTTCGGACATGCTCACCACCGGAATCGAAGTTGAAGCGCGACCTGCCGGCAAGAAAATCAAGCGCCTTTCACTGTTGTCAGGAGGCGAACGGTCCCTCACGGCCGTCGCCCTTTTGGTTGCCATCTTCAAAGCCCGCCCCTCGCCGTTCTATGTCATGGACGAGGTTGAAGCGGCCCTCGATGACACCAACCTCGGCCGGCTCATCACCATCTTCGAAGAGCTGCGGCAGTCCAGCCAGCTGATCGTGATCACCCACCAGAAACGGACCATGGAAGTGGCTGATGCGCTGTACGGCGTCACCATGCGCGGGGACGGCGTGTCCACCGTCATCAGCCAGCGGCTGGGCGCCGACGTCTAGCGTCCGCGCAGGTGGCAGCCCCGAACGCCTGCCGCGTTTGTGAGAAGCTAGGGGAGTGAATGACATCCTCCCCATTATTCTGTCCATTGTTGCTGCCCTGGCGGTTATTGGCGGGCTGATCCCGGTCCTGTTGAAGACGCGGAAGAACATCACCCAGTACCCCGGGACGCGCGACGCCAATGATCCCGCCACCCCGCAAGGCGGGGGAACACTGCTCGAGGACGCGCCCGTGGTTCCGGCCGAGCGCAACGCTCCCGCCGGCGTCGAGCTCGAAGACCTCGAAGTCACCGATGTTCCTGATGACGTGGCGGGACTGGAAACCATCCAGGTTGAGACGCCCCTTCCCGTCGCCGGCCGCCTGACCCGCCTCCGTGAGCGCCTGGTCCGGTCGAATAACATCCTCGGCAAGAGCCTGCTCGCGTTGCTGTCCAGCGACAAGATCGATGAACACGTTTGGGACGAAGTGGAGGAGACCCTCCTGCTGGCCGACCTCGGCACGGAACCTACCATGCAGCTGGTCGACGCCCTGCGGGAGCGCGTGAAAGTGCTCGGCACCAGGACCCCTGAGCAGGTCAAGGCACTGCTCCGCGAGGAACTGATCAAGCTTGTGGATCCCACCATGGACCGCGCCCTGCGCACCGACCGGCACGCGGACAAGCCGGCCGTCGTGCTGGTGGTAGGCGTCAACGGCGTGGGCAAGACCACCACCGTGGGCAAGCTCGCCCGCGTGCTCGTTGCCGAGGACAAGGACGTCCTGCTGGGGGCGGCGGACACGTTCCGCGCGGCAGCCGCGGAGCAGTTGGCCACGTGGGGCCAGCGTGTGGGTGTTCCCACCGTGAAGTCCGATGTCGACGGCGCGGACCCGGCGTCCGTCGCCTATGAGGCGGTCAAGGCGGGCATTGAGCAGGAAGTCGACGTTGTCATGATTGACACGGCGGGCCGCCTGCAGAACAAGACCGGCCTCATGGACGAACTCGGCAAGGTCAAGCGAGTCATCGAGAAGCTGGCCGAGGTGGATGAGGTTCTGCTGGTGCTGGACGCCACCACCGGCCAGAACGGCCTGAACCAGGCCCGCGTTTTCTCCGAGGTAGTGAACATCACCGGCATCGTCCTGACCAAGCTGGACGGGACCGCCAAGGGTGGCATCGTGGTGGCCATCCAGAAATCACTCGGCGTGCCGGTCAAGCTGATCGGTCTTGGCGAAGGCGCCGATGACCTGGCTCCGTTCGAAGTCGAGAGCTTTGTCGACGCCCTGCTGAACTAGGACCGGGTCTACACCGGGTCGACACCAACGAGGGGTGAGTTCCCGCCGCTAAGCACAGGCTTTAGCAGCGGGACCTCACCCCTCGATGCGTTTCAGCGGCTCGCGCGTCACGGACCAGCAGGCCGCCGCGAGCACCAGCACACCGCCGGTGACGCCGAATGCCCAGCCGTAGCCCAGCCTGTCCGCCAGGACGCCCACCAGCACCGGTCCGGCAATGGCCCCGACGTCTGAGGTCATCTGGTAGGCCGCCAGGACCCGCCCGCCGGACCGCGCATTGCCAATGACATCCGCGACGGCGGCCTGCTGGGCGGGTCCCAGCAGGCCGGACCCCACCCCGGCCACAACCGATGCGGCGAGGAACCAGCCCAGGTGGGACGTGACGCCGATGGCGGCCGTGGCGAGCCCGGCGACCAGGAGGCCCACGACCATCAACGGCCGCCTGCCCAGGCTGTCCGCCAGCCGGCCGGAGAACGTCAGTGCGGCGGCATTGCCCGCGGCGAAAACGGCCAGCGCAAGGCCGGCGGCCTCGGGACCGGCACCCAGCGCAGCAACGGCAAACAGCGGGACGGTGGCCATCCGCACACCGAATGTGGCCCAGCCGTTGGCGAAGCTGGACAGCAACGCCGAGCGGTACATACCAATTCCCCAGGCCTCGGCGAAGCGCATGTCCGGGGCGCGGCCCACTGTGGACCGGTCCGCGGACGGCGCATGGCTGAGCTGGGTCTGCACCACCGCGGCAGCAAGGACCAGCGCGGCGGCGTAGCAAAGGAACGGCACCCGCAAGCCGAATCCGGCGAGCAGCCCGCCTACCACCGGGCCCAGGACGCTGCCGATCAGGAACGCGGATGCGTAAGCGCCGGATACCCTGCCCCGGCTTTCCGGCGGCGCCAGCCGCACCACAAGGGCCATGGAGGCCACCGTGAACATCACCGAGCCCACGCCGCCGAGCCCCCGGAAGACCAGCAGCTGCCAATAGTCCTGGGCAAAAGCGCACGCCGCCGTTGATACCGCCACAATCAGGAGCCCCGCCACATATACGGGCCGCTCACCCCATCGGCCGATCAGGGCCCCGCCCGCCGGCGCGAACACCAGCCGCATGAAGGCGAAGATGCTCACGATCACGGCGGCGGCCGTTGCCCCGACGTCGAAAGTGGTGGCGAACTGGGGCAAGACCGGTGCCACCAGACCAAAACCGAGGGCAATCAGGAACGCCGCAGCGAGCATCACCTTGATGTCCCGCGGAAGAGTGGGCCTCTGCGGGCGGATAACGGACAAGATCCGTGTTGTGGCGCGGCTCACGCGTGATGTTGCCGTCATGGGGCGGGGATCCTTGCAAGATAGGCAGCCGGTGGTCGGCGGCAGTGGTGAAACATAACCGTAACAAGCCAGATATGCACCATTTACTTCCGGGAGGTTGTTGTAACAATCCGGCAATGTAAATCCTCCGCGGGCGAAACACTGCAGAGACAGACTCGATGCAGGACGCAAAAGGCGTTAGTAAGGCGGAGCACTCCGCAGCATCGATCATAGGGAGGACGTGCACCATGGAACTTACCGCAGGTCACGTATGGCTCATGGTGGCAGCAGCACTCGTGCTGTTCATGACACCAGGTCTGGCATTTTTCTACGGCGGCATGACGCGCGCCAAAGCTGCACTGAACATGATGATGATGAGCTTCATCTCCATCGGCATGGTCGGCGTGGTCTGGGTCCTCTGGGGCGCTTCGATGAGCTCCGGCGAGGGCTTCCTGCAGATTGTCGGAAACCCGTTCGCCACGTTCGGCCTTGAAGGCATCACCACCCCGGACGGGCTCATCAAGGTCGGCTACGCCGCCACCTTCGCCATCATCACCGTCGCCCTCATCAGCGGCGCGATCGCTGACCGCGCCAAGTTCGGCGCCTGGGCCCTCTTCGTCCCCGTCTGGGTCACCCTCGTTTACTGCCCCCTGGCCTACATGGTCTGGGGCGGAGGCCTCTTCGGCCCTGAAGGCGCCATTGGCCAGGCACTCGGCCCGGCCATCGACTTCGCCGGCGGCACCGTGGTCCACATCAACGCCGGTGTGGCAGCCCTCGTCCTGGTCCTGATCATCGGCAACCGCCGCGGCTTCGGCAAGGACCCCAACCACCGCCCGCACAACATCCCGTTCGTGATGCTCGGTGCAGCCATCCTGTGGTTTGGCTGGTTCGGCTTCAACGGCGGCGCCGCCACCACTGCTGAGCAGGGCGGCCTGATCTGGATCAACACCCTCGCAGCCCCGGCCGCGGCAATGCTCGGCTGGCTCGTCACCGAACGTATCCGCGACGGCCACCCCACCTCCCTTGGTGCCGCCTCCGGTGTGGTTGCCGGCCTGGTCGCCATCACCCCGGCCTGTGCCAACGTCAGCCCGGTGGGCGCGCTCGGCCTCGGTGTCATCGCCGGTGTCGCCTCGGCCCTGGCCGTCGGTCTCAAGTTCCGCTGGGGCTTCGATGACTCCCTGGATGTTGTGGGCGTTCACCTTGTCTCCGGCATCATCGGAACGGTTGCCCTGGGCTTCATCGCCCTCCCCACCGACGGTGTGGGCGGCGGCCTCTTCTACGGCGGCGGTCCGGCTCAGCTTTGGGCCCAGCTCGCAGCAGCAGGCATCGCCATCGCTTACTCGGCAATCCTCACCGCAATCATCGCCTACGCCATCCACAAGACCATGGGCTTCCGCGTCTCGCAGGAGCAGGAAGTCGTTGGTGTTGACCTCAGCCTGCACGCCGAGACGGCGTACGAGTTCGGAGTGGGCGGCCACGGCGGGAGCTTCCAGCCGCTCCACGAACTGATCAAGGGCAAGGGTTCGGCCACTGACGGCGAAGCAGCCGGCGCAAAGAAGACCGCACCGGCAGCGGGCAAGGAAAGCGTGGAAGCATGAAACTGATCACAGCCATCGTCCGCCCGGAGAAGCTCGAAGCCATCCGGGAAGGCCTGGAGTCCTACGGCGTCCAGGGGCTGACGGTCAGCGCGGCCAGCGGCTACGGCCGCCAGCGCGGCTACACGGAGGTCTACCGCGGAGCTGAATACAACGTGGACCTCCTGCCCAAGATCCGGGTTGAAGTCCTCGCCACGGACGAACAGGCCGATGACATCCTGGACGTCATCATCGCCAGCTCCAACACCGGCCGCGCCGGCGATGGCAAGGTCTGGACCGTGGACGTCTTCGAAGCGGTAAGGGTCCGGACTGGCGAACGCGGCGTCGCCGCCATCTAGCAGTGCCGGAAGCTGATTGATCGGCAAAGCAGACTGTTCCAAACGAAAGAGCGGGCAGGGAACCTCGAAAGGTTCCCTGCCCGCTCTGTTTGTTCTGGCATAGCCAGCCAGCCTTAGCCAGCCAGCGCTTACCCAGCCGCCGCGGAACCGGGCCATCCGGCGGGACCGGCCGAACCGGCGTCGTACTTTTCCAGCGGCACAGCGCCCCGCTGCCAGGCCTTCAGCACCGGCTCAAGAATCCGCCAGCATTCCTCCGCGGTGTCGCCGCGCACGGAGAGCAGCGGGTCGCCGCTCAGGACGCCTTCCAGCACTTCGCCATAGGGCAGCAGCTCAGACGCGCTCAGCTCCGCATTCAGCGTCGTGCGGCTCAGGCTGAAGATGCTGCCGGGGCCGTTGACGTCTACGTCGAACGCCAGGGTATCCGGCCCGAAGCCGATCCGCAGCTGGTTGGGGGAGTCCACGCCGGTGAATCCTGCCGGCAGATGCGGGACGGGGCGGAACGTGACCACAGCTTCCTTGCGTTTCACCCCGAGGGCTTTGCCCGACCGCAGGATGAACGGCACCCCCTCCCAGCGCCAGTTGTCGATGTCCACCCGGACTTCCGCCAGGGTCTCTGTCCCGCGGGCTGCGTCCACCCCTTCTTCCTGCGCATAATCCGGGACGTCCCGGCCGGCAATCGAACCCGCCGTATAGATGGCCCGGCGGGTGGAGTTCGCGTACGGCGCGCTGATGGTGCTGGCGCGCAGCACAGCGGCGATGGCGTCCCGGAGGTCCCGCTCCCCGATGGTGGCCGGAGGCTCAATGGCCATCAGGGCCATGATCTGCAGCAGGTGGCTCTGGATCATGTCGCGCAGGGCACCGGCGGTGTCGTAATACCGCGCCCTTCCCTCCAGTGCCAGGTCCTCGTCGAAGATGATCTCGACCTTCTCCACATGCTCGCGGTTCCAGACGGGTTCCAGGAAATTGTTCGCAAAGCGCAGGCCCAGGATGTTGAGCACCGTCGCCTTGCCCAGGAAGTGGTCCACCCGGTGAATGTGGTCCTCCGCCACCAGCGCGGCGAGTGTGTGATTGAGGGAACGGGCCGAGGCAACACTTGCGCCGAACGGCTTCTCCATCACCAGCCGTGTTCCGGCCGGAACCTGGTCGCGGTGCAGGGACTCGCAGGCCAGCTGGCTGACATGAGGAGGCAACGCAAAATAGATCGCGGTGGGGCCTTCCAGGCCTGCCAACAAGGCCGCCAGGGCTCCATCCGCCGTAACATCCAGCTGGTGGTAGGGAGTAGCTTCCGCCAAGGCGGTGAGTGCCTTCTTGCCAGCCGCGTCGGCGGCCTCCACGGCGGGGGCGAAGGCTTCGTGGACCCGGGTTCGCCACTGTTCCGGCGTCCAGGCATCGGAGCCGGCGCCCACCAGGGTTAGGCCATCGGCGCGGCCGCTCGCCACCAGCCGGGCCAGTCCCGGGAGCAGGAGGCGTCCCGTCAGATCGCCTGAGGCACCCAGAATGAGCAGGGTTTTTACACTGGTTTGGCTGGTCACCCTGCCAGCATGCCATCCGGCAAGCCCGACTTGGTACCCTAGATAGTCGAGTCCCCCCTGTAAATCCACTGAAAGAAGTGCGCGGCGCGTGTTCAATTCACTCTCTGACCGGTTGACAGCAACCTTCAAGAATCTCCGTGGCAAGGGCCGCCTCACTGAGGCCGACGTCGATGCCACAGTCCGGGAGATCCGCCGCGCCCTCCTGGATGCCGATGTCGCCGTTCCCGTGGTGCGTGAGTTTACGGCCCGCGTCCGCGAGCGTGCCCTCGGGGCAGAGGTATCGGGGGCGCTGAACCCCAGCCAGCAGATCGTCAAGATCGTCAATGAGGAACTCGTTGAGATCCTCGGTGGCGAGACCCGCCGGATCCGCCTTGCCAAGACCGGTCCCACCATCATCATGCTGGCCGGCCTCCAGGGTGCCGGTAAGACCACCCTGGCGGGCAAGCTCGCCAAATGGCTCAAGGCGCAAGGCCACAGCCCCCTGCTGGTGGCATGTGATCTCCAGCGGCCCAATGCCGTCACCCAGCTACAGGTTGTCGGCAACCGCGCCGGCGTGCCCGTTTTCGCGCCGCACCCCGGAGCCACTTCGGAACTCGAGCACCCCGCTGGTGACCCGGTCGCCGTCGCCCGCGCCGGTGTCGAGGAAGCGCGCCAGAAGCTGCACGACGTCGTCATTGTCGACACCGCCGGGCGCCTCGGTGTTGACGCCGAGATGATGGAGCAGGCGAGCGAGATCCGCCGCGCCATCGTCCCCAATGAAGTGCTGTTCGTGATCGACGCCATGATCGGGCAGGACGCCGTGAACACGGCTGTGGCGTTTGACGAGGGTGTGAACTTCACCGGAATCGTGCTGTCAAAGCTCGACGGCGACGCCCGCGGCGGTGCCGCACTCTCGGTTGCGTCGGTCACCGGTAAGCCGGTTATGTTCGCCTCCACCGGCGAAGGCGTGGATGACTTTGAGCTGTTCCATCCGGACCGCATGGCCTCCCGCATCCTGGACATGGGTGACGTCCTCACCCTGATTGAGCAGGCCGAGAAGAACTGGGACAAGGACGAAGCCGCCCGGATGGCGAAGAAATTCGCCGACCAGGAAGACTTCACCCTGGACGACTTCCTCTCCCAGATGCAGCAGATCCGCAACATGGGCTCCATGAAGAAGATGCTCATGATGATGCCCGGAGCGCAGAACATCCGCGAGCAGCTGGAGAACTTCGACGAGCGCGAGATCGACCGGGTCGAAGCGATCGTCCGTTCCATGACGCCGCACGAACGAGTCGCCCCGAAGATCATCAACGGCTCCCGCCGGGCACGCATCGCCAGAGGTTCAGGCGTGCATGTCTCCGAGGTCAACGGCCTGCTGGAGCGCTTCGGCCAGGCCCAGAAGATGATGAAGAAGATGGCCCAGGGCGGCGGTATGCCGGGAATGCCAGGGATGCCCGGCATGGGCGGCCCCGGCGGTGCGCGGAAGGGCGGCAAGAACGCCCCGAAGAAGAAGGCCCGCTCAGGCAACCCTGCCAAGGCTGCCCAGGAGCTCAAGGACGCCGAGGCCCGTCGGGCCGGCGGGGCGAAGGCTCTTCCCACGGGGGCGGCGTTCGGCCAGCAGGGCGGCGACTTCGACCCTTCGCAGTTGAACCTGCCCAAGGGATTCGACAAGTTCCTCGGCAAGTAACCACCCCTCCCGACTGGGTAGCAGCAGGCGTCGTTGTGGGCACTCATAACAACACTGGCTGCTGCCCAATTGGGATGTCGGTGCCGTGGAATAGGGTTGGGTCATGTTCAAACAGCGGGTAGTGTTCGTGCACGGCGCCGGACCTTTCGGTGCCGCGGCGTGGCTGCGCCAGCACGGCATGGCCCTGACGTACGACGCCCTCTTCCTGCGGCGGCACGGTTTTGACCCCGTCGCTGAACCCGTGGAGTCCTCGTTCTCCGTAGATACCGCCATCATCCTGCGCTCACTTGCCGATGACGGCCGCGGGGCCGCTGGGGGCCATGTTGTTGCCCACGCCGAGGGCGCGATTGCGGCCATGATGGCTGCCGTCGAACGCCCCGAACTGGTGTATTCCCTCACGCTGGTAGAACCGGCGTGCCTGTCCCTAACCGCCGAACTGCCGGCCACGGCCGCGCACCGCGCCCTGATGCAACCGCTGTTCGACGTCCGGCACCAGCTCAGCGATGAAGACTTCCAACGTGAGTTCGTGCGGCGAATGTTCGCGGCGGACCTGCAGGAGCCCGCCACGCCGGAGGAAAAACGGTCGGCGCGCCGGCTCCGGTTGCAGGCGCCGTCCTGGGAGGCCCCGCTGCACATAGTTCCGGGCGTCCCCACCATGGTCCTTACGGGTGGGTGGGAACCGCTCTACGAGGAAATCGCCGGATATCTGCAGGAAACCGGTGCCCTGCACCGCATCGCTGCGGGAGGACACCGGCCCCAGGACTCTGCCGAAGGTGACCGTGCCATCCGGTCCTTCATCGCCGACGTCGGCAGGTCACGCTCGGTTCAGGCTTCCTGAGCCGTCAGTTCCCGGCCGGGATCCGAAGCTCGGGGAGGTAGACCTTTCCGCCGGCGGCCAGGAACTCCGCACTCTTTTCGCGCATCCCGCTGTAGGCCTCGGCAATGGCCGCCTGCGAATCGGCGGAACCGTATTCGTCCCTGATGTCCTGGCTGATCTTCATGGAGCAGAACTTCGGGCCGCACATGGAGCAGAAGTGGGCGGTTTTGGCCGGTTCGGCGGGCAGCGTCTCGTCATGGAAGGCCTCAGCCGTGACCGGGTCCAGGGACAGCGCGAACTGGTCGCGCCAGCGGAACTCGAACCTGGCCTTGGACAGGGCATCATCCCGTTCATGGGCGCCGGGGTGGCCTTTGGCAAGGTCTGCTGCGTGGGCGGCGATCTTGTAGGTGATCACTCCGGTTTTCACATCGTCCTTGTTCGGCAGGCCAAGGTGTTCCTTGGGCGTGACGTAACAAAGCATCGCCGTGCCGTACCGGGCGATTTCGGTGGCGCCGATGGCGGACGTGATGTGGTCGTAGCCGGGGGCAATATCCGTGACCAGCGGCCCCAACGTGTAGAACGGGGCGCCCTTGCAGAGTTCCTGCTGGCGTTCCACGTTCTCCCGCACCAGGTGGAACGGGACGTGCCCGGGACCTTCCACCATGACCTGCACATCGAATTCCCACGCCCGCTGGGTCAGTTCAGCCAGGGTGTCCAGCTCGGCGAACTGGGCGGCGTCGTTGGCGTCCGCCGTCGCCCCCGGGCGCAGTCCGTCGCCCAGGGAGAACGCGACGTCGTACTTGGCGAAGATCTCGCACAGCTCGTCGAAGTGGGTGTACAGGAAGTTCTCCTGGTGGTGCGCCAGGCACCACCCGGCCATGATCGCGCCGCCCCGGGAGACGATGCCGGTGACGCGGTTGGCCGTCAGCGGCACGTAACGCAGCAGCACACCGGCGTGGATGGTCATGTAGTCCACCCCCTGCTCGCACTGCTCAATGACGGTGTCCCGGTAGATCTCCCACGTCAGGGCGTTGGCCTCGCCGTTGACCTTCTCCAGCGCCTGATAAATGGGCACCGTACCGATGGGCACGGGAGAGTTGCGGATGAGCCATTCCCGGGTGGTGTGGATGTCATCGCCGGTGGACAGGTCCATCACCGTGTCAGCTCCCCACTGCGTGGCCCACTGGAGTTTGTCCACTTCCTCGGCAATGGAGCTGGTCACGGCCGAGTTGCCGATGTTGGCATTGATCTTCACCAGGAAGGCCTTGCCGATGATCATCGGTTCGGATTCCGGGTGGTTGATGTTGTTGGGGATGATGGCCCGGCCGGCCGCCACCTCGCTGCGGACCAGTTCCACGTCGCAATTCTCGCGGAGGGCGATGAACTGCATCTCGGGGGTGATGACACCCTGCCGCGCATAGTGCATCTGGGTGACGGTCTTGCCTTCGACGGCGCGGCGGGGCACCGGTTGCGCGCCCTTCCACTCCGCAGAGGCGGCGCCGCGGCGCACTGCCGACTTGCCGTCGTCGAGCAGGTTCCGTTCCCGTCCGCTGTACGGCGCGGTGTCGCCGCGGGCGGCGATCCACTCCGAGCGGAACGGGTTGAGGCCCACCACCGGATCACTGCCCGGACCGGCCGTGCGGTAGGTCCGGAAAGGCCCGTTCGCCTCCCCGTTCGGCGACGGTTCCAGCGCGATCTCGGTCACGGGTACCCGGATCCCGGTGGCCTCATCGTTGATAAACGCCAGCGAGTGGGACTTCAGTGACTGGGTTTCAGGCTGGAGCGTTTGATCCACGTCGGCTTCATTTTGGGCAGGGATCAGCTGTGTTTCTTGTGTATTCAATGAATACTCACTTCCTTCGCCGGCATTACCCGGACAGGTTCAACGGTCGCAGGCTGCGTCAGCCCGATCTCAGCCCCTGCAAGGGCTCCCGTGTGGTCAAGTCGAAGCTACCACAGCCGCTGCAGGATTTTGGAGGAACGCTTGAATTAAATTGAAGCTTCAAGTAAATTGGAAGTATAGCCGCCTTCCATCCGAAGGCCAACGGACCGGGAGTTTTCAAATGACTGCAGAAGCCACCAGCCGGGATCTCCTTCCTGCCGACCTCTCCATGGGCACCGTGATGCTCAAGGTGGGCAACATGAAGCTGATGACCGACTACTACCAGCGTGCGCTCGGCCTGGAGATCGTCGCGGAACAGGACGGCGGCGTCTATCTTGGCCGCCTTCAACGCCCGCTGGTCCATCTCGCGGCCGCCCCGTCTTTGAATCTGCCTGGCAGGGGAGAGGCCGGGCTGTTCCACACCGCACTGCTGTTTGACGACCAGGCTTCGCTTGCCGCCACGGTAGCCACCGCCGCCCAGTACGAACCCCGGTCCTTCACCGGCAGCGCCGACCACCTCGTCAGCGAGGCCTTCTACTTCAATGACCCCGAAGGCAACGGCGTCGAACTGTACTGGGACAGACCCCGCGAAAACTGGTCGTGGAACGGGAAAGATGTAGTGATGGACAGCCTGGCACTGCCGCCGAAGCGCTACCTCGAGCAGCACCTGACCCAGGAATCCGTGGCAGGCCAGCGGGCCAGCGAAGCCGGCGTGGGTCACGTCCACCTCCAGGTGGGCGACGTCCAGTCAGCGCACGATTTCTACGTCGGCACGCTGGGCTTCGAAAAGACCGCCGGCTGGCACGGGCAGGCACTGTTTGTCTCCGCGGGCCGGTATCACCACCACATGGCCATGAACGTCTGGAACAGCCGCGGAGCCGGTCCCCGCAAGGACACCCTGGGCCTCGGCGAAGTGCTCATCGAGGTCCCTTCCGGGGATGACGTCGGAGCGCTCGCGGACCGCCTGAAGGTCGCCGGTGTGGCCTCGCACCACACGGGCGCCGAGCTTCGCTTCGAGGACCCGTGGCGCAACAATATCCGTGCCACCGTCCGCTGAGTGCGGCTGCCAAATATGCGGCCTGCCTTGTACTAGGCTGATTCTGAACGGCCGGGGCGGCACTTGCTGCTGCCCTTCCAGGCCGCACCGTCGACGGAATGAGGGCTGTTCCCATGGGTTTCACTGAAGTTTTTGTTTCCACTCACGATGCCGCGCTGAAGCGGGCGGGCGTCCTGGATGCAGGCGGCTCCCCGGCGGGCCAGGCCCTGCGGATTCCCGGAATCAGCGATTTCGAAATCGAGCAGCTTGGCGACCTTGCCGGCGTTGCTGTGCACGCCGGTGGCGCGGACTACGAACTGGCCATGGTTGACGTGGCCAGCGATTCCCTCCTCGGGGTCCCGCCGGCCATGGTGCGTGCGCTCGCGGACCTGCTCAGCTACGAGACTGAAGGCGAAGGCCATGTCCTGGACGACGTCGCTGAAAAGTGGGCCGCCCAGGATGACATGCCGTTCGGCGTGGCCGAGGCCCGGACGTATGTCCAGCAGTTCGCTGAGCTTGCCAACTCCGTCGATGACGCCGCACGCACCGGAGTGTATGTCTGGTCGTCGTAGGCCGGCCGTGGCCCGCCGGGTCCGCCCGCTGCCCCATCCCGACGTGTCAAGTCGAAATCCGGACGCTGATCTGGCACAATAAACAAGTACTCGATCTGCGTGGCCCCTCTCTCCGCGTCCGGATCCTGTCCTTCGAACCCTCAAGTATGGCCCGCCCCACGGGTGCAGAACGTCGGTTCACCCCTTTTCTGAAACAGGAGTGACCACAAAAGTGGCCGTAAAGATTCGCCTTAAGCGCTTTGGCAAGATGCGCGCACCGTACTACCGCATCGTCGTCATGGACGCACGCTCCAAGCGTGACGGCCGTGCCATCGAAGAGATCGGCAAGTACCACCCCACCGAAGAGCCCTCATACATCGAGGTGGACACGGACCGTGCCCAGTACTGGCTCGGCGTCGGCGCACAGCCGTCCGAGCAGGTTGCCGCGATCCTGAAGATCACCGGTGACTGGCAGAAGTTCAAGGGCCTGCCGGGCCAGGAAGGCACCCTGAAGACCAAAGCTCCGAAGGCGGCCTTTGTTGCCCCGGAAAAGGGTTCCGTGATCATCCCGGAAGCCATCACCAAGAAGTCAAAGCAGTCTGACGCAGCCGAGGCCCCGGCCGAAGCAGAGACCACCGAGGCTGAGTAGATTGCTGGCAGAAGCGCTCGAACACCTCGTCCGGGGAATCGTTGATTCGCCGGAAGATGTCAAGGTCAGCTCGAAGAACAACCGCCGCGGGGACACCCTCGAGGTTCGTGTTCATCAGGATGACCTGGGACGGGTGATCGGCCGCCAGGGCCGCACCGCACGGGCATTGCGCACCGTTGTGGCGGCACTGGCAGACGGCGAGCCGGTCAGGGTCGACGTCGTCGATACCGACCGCCGCCGCTAAGCGCTCAGCAACATCAGTTTTTGCTCCGGCCCTTCCACCAGCAACGGTGGAGGGGCCGGAGTGCTTTCACCACAAGACCGTGGAGAATCCACAAACCGAAACAGAGGAACAGATGCAGCTTCAGGTGGCACGAATCGGCAAACCGCATGGAATCCGCGGCGAAGTGACGGTCCAGGTGCTGACCGACGCTCCGGGGGACCGGTTTGTTCCCGGTACCGAGTTTGTGGTGGAGCCTGCATCGGCCGGCCCGCTCATTGTTGAGGGTGCGCGCTGGAACAAGGACATCCTGCTGCTCGCATTCGAAGGAATCGAGACCCGCAACCAGGCAGAGACCCTGCGCGGCGCCAAGCTTTTTATCGAAACCGAAGAGCTGGACGAGGACGACGACGAAGGCTGGTACGAGCACGAACTGGTAGGGCTCGAGGCGCGCGTCGGGTCGCAGATGGTCGGCAAAGTCGCCGCCCTGCACACCTTGCCGGTCCAGGACCTGCTCGTGGTTGAAACGCCGGACGGCAAGGAAATCCTTGTCCCGTTTGTGGAGCAGATCGTTCCGGAGGTCAATGTGGCCGGTGGCTTCGTCCTGCTGACGCCGCCGGACGGACTCTTTGAGGTCAACGACGGCGAAGCCGGCCCCGGTGAAGCGGAGGAAAACGCGTAGATGAGAATCGACGTCGTCAGTATCTTCCCGGAGTACCTGGCGCCCCTGGAGCTCTCGCTCATTGGCAAGGCCCGCCAGGACGGCCTGTTGGACCTGCGCGTCCATGACCTGCGTGATTTCACCACCGACAAGCACCGCTCAGTGGACGACACCCCGTACGGCGGCGGCGCGGGCATGGTGATGAAGCCTGAGCCTTGGGCGCAGGCGTTGGCTGCTGTTGCCGCAGTTGCTATGGCCGGATCCGGTGAAGCCGCACCGGGTGCCGAGGCCACGGCGGCCGAGCCCGCCAAACCGGTTCTGATCGTCCCGTCGCCGGCAGGGGAGCGCTTCAACCAGGCCCTGGCCCATGAGCTCGCAGAAGAGGACCAGCTGGTTTTTGCCTGCGGCCGCTATGAGGGCATCGACGAGCGTGTCATCGAGTGGGCGGAAGAGCACTTCACGGTGCGCCCCATGAGCCTTGGTGACTATGTGCTGAACGGCGGCGAAGTAGCCGTTTTGGCCATGGTCGAAGCCATCGGCAGGCTGCTGCCAGGCGTCGTGGGCAACCCTGATTCCCTGGTGGAGGAGTCGCATTCGGACGGGCTGCTGGAATACCCCGTGTATACCAAGCCCGCCAGCTGGCGTGACCGGGATGTCCCGGCAGTGCTGCTGAGCGGCAACCACGGGAAGATCGCGCAGTGGCGCCGCCACGAGCAGTACCGGCGGACGGCGGAACGCCGTCCGGACCTCCTGGAAACGTTCGACGTAGGGAAGCTGCCACGTGCCGACCGGACGGCCTTCGCGGACCTCGGGTACGACGTCGTCGACGGTCACCTCCTGGCGCGACGGCAGGCCGATACCAGCACGGACACCGGAACCGACGCCTCAACCTGAACCGGCGCGTCCGTGGTCCGCGATTGGCTGTAGGCCCGCGAGTGTGGCAAAATTAGTCTTTGTGTCTGCTGGGTCCGCACCTGCCACAGGGGGAGCGCAACCAACAGCTGGACACCCCGGGACCTTCAATCAGTGAAGGAACCGGCCCCACTTAATTTTCGGCGGTAATTTCCGGTACTTCCGGGCTTGCCCGCCGTGACCCAAAGTGAATGACCTGTGGCGTTCACCAGGAGTGCAATTATGCATATTCTCGATTCCGTAGATGCAGCCTCGCTGCGCACCGATGTTCCTGTCTTCCGCGCGGGTGACACCCTCAAGGTTCACGTGAACATCATCGAAGGCAAGAACTCCCGTGTCCAGGTATTCCAGGGCTTCGTCCTGGGCCGCCACGGCGACGGTCTCCGCGAAACCTTCACCATCCGCAAGGTCTCCTTCGGCGTCGGTGTGGAGCGTACCTTCCCGGTGCACTCCCCGATCATCGACAAGATCGAAGTTGTCTCCAAGGGTGACGTGCGCCGCGCGAAGCTGTACTACATGCGCGACCTGCGCGGCAAGGCTGCGAAAATCAAGGAAAAGCGCGACTTCCAGCCCAAGAAGTAAGTCCCCCAGGGACCTACAAAGCAGGCCCCAGCCGTACCAGGCCAGCGCCGGAGCCCTTCGCAACAGCGCCCCAGGAATACGGATCATGGACCAGACAAAACGCCAGCCCAGACGAATGGGCTGGCGTTTTGCGTTCCTGTCAGTTCTCCTGGCCGTGGCTATCAGCGGGCTGGTCCGTTCCCTGTGGCTGGATGTCTATTACATACCGTCCGAATCCATGGAGCCGGTCCTTGCGAAAGGGGACCGCATCCTGGTCTCCCGGACAGACTTCCATGCCGAACCCATCCGTCGGGGCGACATTGTGGTCTTCGACGGCAGGGGTTCGTTTGCTCCCCTGCACAGTGGGAAGGGCCCCCTTCTGGATTCCCTTGCAGCGGCCGGGCAGTGGCTAGGCCTGGCCGGCAGTGACACCACGTACGTCAAACGTGTCATCGGCATACCGGGGGACACCGTGGTTTGCTGCGATGCAGACGGAAAGATCACCGTCAACGGCGAGGCACTCAACGAGCCGTATCTGTTCGACGGAGACAGCCCAAGCACGCAGGTCTTCAGCGCAGTGGTGCCCGACGGAAGGCTTTGGCTGCTCGGTGACCACCGCTCGGCATCCGCTGATTCGCGCAGCCTGCTCGGTGCGCCCGGCGGAGGCATGGTGCCAATGGACCATGTCATCGGCAGGCCGGTCCAGATCGTTTGGCCACTTGATAGATTTGCTGCAGTACTACGGCCACCAGCGGCAGGATCAACAACAGAGGACGGACAGTAAATGCCCGAGAACAATGCCCGGACACCTGAGCCGCCTCGCGACGGCGCCCACGGTGCCGACACCGACGGTATGTCCGCCAACGCGATTTCCGGCGACGGCACCTCCGACGGCGTAGCGGATGGCAGCCCGGCAGCGCCACAGTCCGGCAGGCGATCCGCGGCACCGACTTCCGAGCCCGCCGCCCCCAGCCAGCTCTTTGTCTGGCTGAAGGAGGTTGCCACGGTAGTGGTGATCGCCGTGGTGCTGTCCTTCCTGATCAAGACGTTCCTGTTCCGCGCGTTCTATATTCCGTCCGAGTCCATGGTCAGCACCCTGGACGTCAACGACCGCATCTTCGTTAACCTGCTGGTTCCGGAGCCGTTTTCCCTCTCACGTGGCGACGTTGTGGTCTTCCGTGACACCAAGGGCTGGCTGAGCACCGCACCGGAGGAACCGAATGGACCTTTCACCTGGGTCCAGGACGGCCTGACATTTGTGGGACTGCTGCCGGACAACTCCGAGCAGCACCTCGTCAAACGCGTCATCGGGCTTCCCGGTGACAAAGTGATCTGCTGCGACGACGGCGGTAAACTGACCATCAACGGATCTCCTATTGATGAAACCTACGTCAACGGGGCTGAGGAACCGCAGATCCGTGCTTTCGACGTCGTTGTTCCGGAAGGAAAGGTCTGGGTCATGGGCGATAACCGGAACCACTCCGCGGATTCCCGCTCGCACCTGGAATCCAATGGCGGATTCGTCGACCTCGTGGACGTAGAGGGCAAAGCCGCCGTCATCGCATGGCCGTTGAACCGGATCACTGTCCTTGACAATTATCCGGCCGTCTTCCGGAACGTGCCTGCGGGAGGCTAGGAGTGTCCGCAGTGATACCGGCCACCAGGTCCGAGGCTCCAGCCCGCAAGACGGACGGGGTCCGCTCCAAAGCACCGACGCTCCGGCATGAGCGGACGTTCAAAGCGCAGGGCGCCCGTTACCTGGCCGGCGTGGACGAAGTGGGACGGGGGGCGCTGGCAGGACCGGTGAGCGTCGGAATCGCCGTCGTGGACCTCCACACCCAGAAGCCCCTGGCCGGGGTGCGGGACAGCAAGCTCCTCAGCCCCGCCGAACGGGAACGGCTGGAACCGCTGGTCAGACGCTGGAGCGTTGCGTCCGCCGTCGGGCACGCTTCCGCGCGGGAGATCGACGCATTGGGCATTATTGCTGCGCTGCGGCTGGCCGGTACGCGCGCCTGGCAGGACATCCTTGCGGCCGGCATCAGCCCAGATGTGGTGCTGCTCGATGGCAGCCACAACTGGCTCTCGCCCGCCGGGCAGCCTTCCCTGTTTGACGAGCCACCCATGAATTTCGCGTGCCTTGCCCCGGTCCACACCAAGATCAAGGCGGACATGCAGTGCCTGAGCGTGGCCGCAGCCAGCGTGATTGCGAAGGTGGAACGCGACGAGCAGATGCGCGGCCTGCACGGTGAATACCCCGCGTTTGGCTGGGACGTCAACAAGGGCTACGCCACGGCAATTCACCGGGACGCGCTCCGCGCCGCCGGAGCCACACCGTATCACCGGGTGAGTTGGAACCTCCTGGGCGGCGAACTCTGATTCCGTGCCGCTCCAGTGCCTGCCGCACTGGTGTGGGGCTCATGCGGCGCGGACGCTGCAACTGTGGCGCCCTGGATGGTGCAAGATGGAAGCATGAGTGCAGAGGATCTTGAAAACTATGAAACCGACATGGAGCTGCAGCTCTACCGTGAATACCGCGATGTTGTCGGGCTCTTCAGTTACGTCGTCGAGACCGAACGCCGCTTTTACCTCGCAAACCACGTTGACCTGCAAGCCCGAAGCGCCGACGGCGAGGTCTACTTCGATCTGACGCTCCAGGATGCCTGGGTGTGGGATGTGTACCGTTCGGCACGGTTCGTGAAGACAGTCCGTGTCCTGACGTTCAAGGATGTCAACGTCGAAGAACTGCCCCGCAACGAGGAACTCGCCCTGCCGAAGGACGCTGACCTCGGCAACTGACGCCGGCCCACTGCTCCTCCACAGCCCCGCTGTATTGGGGCGGTTTTCCCGGGTTGCCCACATACGCGAATAGCCTGCTGTCCTCCGCTGTCCTGCCACTGCAGGCTGGTTGCGGAGGTAGAAATGAAATCCAAAGACCTGTTGGGCCGGCGCGGCGAGGAACTCGCGGCCGGCTATCTTGAATCGCTCGGCATGCTGGTGGTGGAACGCAACTGGCGCTGCGCCGAGGGTGAAATAGACATTGTGGCCCTGGACGGCGACGCCCTGGTCATCGCAGAGGTGAAAACCCGCCGTTCCCTGGACTACGGGCACCCGTTCGAAGCTGTGGGGCCGGACAAACTCGCCCGGCTGCATCGGCTCGGTTCGGCATGGTGCCGGGACCGGGAGCTGCGGATGCCGCTACGGCGCGTGGACGTCATTGCCGTGGTGGACGACGGCGGCGGCGAACCCCTGGTGGAACACCTCAAGGGGGTGGGGTAGATGGCGCTGGGCCGGGCCTACTCCGTGGCGCTGGTGGGATTGAACGGGTACATCGTCGAGGTAGAAGCCGATATTGGCCAGACCCTGCCGGCATTCGTGATCCTGGGCCTCCCGGACGCCGCCCTCAACGAGGCCAAGGAGCGCATACGTTCCGCGGCCAAAAATTCCGGAATTCCGCTGAGCCGGCGGAAGATCACGGCCAACCTCATCCCTGCGTCGCTGCCCAAACGCGGTTCCGGCTTCGACCTTGCCGTGACCATGGCAGTCCTGAGGGCCGCAAATGACATCAAGCCCACCGGCCGGACTGTCTTCATCGCCGAACTCGGGCTGGATGGCCGGCTACGGCCGGTGCGCGGCATCCTGCCGGCAGTGATGGCGTCGGTGCAGGCCGGCTATCCGGACGTGGTGGTCGCGCACGCCAACCTCGGCGAAGCATCGCTGGTCCCTGGAGCCAACGTCAAGGGGTACCGCACGCTGGCGCGGCTGGCGCTCGACTTCGGTGCAGACCCGCAAGAGCTCGCACTGGACTTCGAGCCGGAGGATGAGGCCGGTCACGGGGACTCCGAACCGGGGGCCCAGGCTGTTCCTGACATGGCCGACGTCTCCGGCCAGGGCGAAGCCAGACGTGCGCTCGAGGTGGCCGCTGCCGGGGCCCACCACCTGCTCCTGACCGGACCTCCGGGTGCAGGCAAGACCATGCTGGCCGAAAGACTTCCCGGTCTCCTGCCGGACCTTGCCGACAATGAGGCCATGGAAGTCACCGCCATCCACTCCCTCTGCGGCCTTCCCTCCTCCGCCGTTCAGCTTGTGCGGCGGCCGCCGTTCGAAAACCCGCATCATTCGGCCACAGCCGCCGCCATTATCGGCGGGGGATCAGGGTTGCCGCGCCCGGGTGCGGCGTCGCGGGCACACCGCGGTGTCCTGTTCCTGGACGAGGCCCCGGAATACGAACGGCGCGTCCTGGACGCCCTCCGCCAGCCCCTGGAGAGCGGGGAGCTGGTCATTCACCGCTCGGCAGGAACGGCAGCCTACCCCGCCCGGTTCCAGCTGGTCCTTGCTGCCAATCCCTGTCCCTGCGGCAAGGCTTCGGGAAAGGGCCTGGACTGCACATGTACGCCTATGATGCGGCGCCGCTACGTGGCCAGGATGTCCGGTCCGCTGCTGGACCGGGTGGATATCCAGCTGCAGGTGGAGCGCGTGTCACTGGCCGACTTCGGCCAGGCGGGCGCCGAAGAAGACACAGCCGCCGTGGCACGGAGGGTAGGCGACGCACGCCGGCGCCAGGCCGAACGGCTGCGGCCGCTGGGAATGGAAACGAACTCGCAGGTGCCCGGCCGAATTCTGCGCGGCCCCCTGCGGTTGCCGGCCGGCGCCACGCGGATCCTGGACCACTCACTGGAGCGGGGCGGGCTGACCGCCAGGGGCTATGACAGGGTTCTCCGGCTGGCCTGGACCCTGGCGGACCTGTCGCACCGCGACATGCCCGACACCAACGACATCGGACAGGCCCTTGGCCTCCGGCAGGCTGCCTCGGCAGCTGCGTGAAGGAAGAAACCACATGGACAACGAATGGATCGCCCGGGCCGCCCTGTCGAGGCTCATGGAACCGCAGGACGCGGCCGGACTGGCCCTGGTACAGGCCACCGGCGCACCCGACGCCTTGAAAATCGCCACGGGCCAGGCGGTCGCCGGCCCGGCACTGGAGCGGGAGATCACCGGATTGCTGGCGGACAACGGCGCCGGAACCAGCTGGGCGGGGATGGCTGCCTCCCTCAAACCCTGGGCTCCCCGCATTCCGGATCTGGCGCCCGAGCGTGACCTGGCCACCATGACACGCCTTGGCGGCCGGCTGATTATCCCGTCGGATGATCTCTGGCCTGCCCAGCTCGGGGACCTTGGGATGCAGGAGCCCATCTGTCTTTGGTGGCGGGGCCTGGAACAGGAGCTTCCCGGTCCGGCCCGGAGCGTGGCGCTGGTGGGGTCCCGCGACAGCACCAGCTACGGCGCCTCGGTGACCGGGGACCTCGCCTACTCCTTGGCTCAGCGGGGCTTCACCGTGGTCTCCGGGGGCGCATACGGCATCGACGCCCACGCGCACCGGGCAGCACTGGCAGGGGGATCAGCGGCGGTGCCTACCATCGCGGTGATGGCTGGTGGTGTGGACCGGTTTTACCCGTCCGGCAACGAGGATCTCCTGAGGGCGGTCTGCAACCAGGGAGCGGTGCTCGCAGAGGTGCCGCCAGGGTCGGCGCCCACCCGCTACCGCTTTCTCCAGCGGAACAGGCTGATCGCGGCCTTGGCCGCAGTGACGGTGGTGGTCGAAGCGCGCTGGCGGTCCGGTGCGCTGAACACGGCCCACCACGCGGAGACGCTTGGCCGCGCGGTGGGAGCTGTGCCGGGGTCCGTGCACAGCGCCAACTCCGCCGGCTGCCACCGGCTGCTCCGGGATGGCGGGGCTGTCTGCGTGACTGACGCCGCGGAGATCGCCGAACTGGCATCCCCAAGCGGCGTGGGTCTTGCGGCGCCCGGGACAGCGCCTGCGGCCGACCATGACGGACTGACCTTGGAGGATCTGATCCTTCTGGACGCCCTGCCGCTGCGGTCCACCACGTCCGTGGACAAGCTCTGCGCAGTGGCCGGCCTCAGTGCGGACTCCGTGCGGGCCGGGCTGGGCAGGCTAGGCCTGCTGGGGCTCGCAGCTTCAGAAAGGGGCGGCTGGAAACGGGCCAAGGAATTAGCGTAGTTGCCTGTGTCCGGCACGGGATTCCCGCGGAGTTCTGGGACAGTGGAACAGTGCAGAATCAGGAACTGTCCCGGGCATTTGAACAGGCACTTGCCGACTTCGGCAGATACCTGACCGCCGAGCGGGCCCGGTCCGGGCATACGCTTCGGGCATACCTGTCCGATCTTCGAGGCCTCCTGGAATACGCCACCTCCGAGGGCGTCACGGATCTGCCGGAACTGGAGCTGGGCACTCTCCGACGCTGGCTCGGGGCGCAGAGCCAGGCCGGGATATCCCGGGCCACCCTTGCGCGGAGATCGGCCACCGCGCGTTCCTTCACCACATGGGCCATACGGGAAGAACTCATCGAGACCGACCCTGCCCTCCGTCTCAGGGCTCCCAAGGCGGAAAAGTCACTGCCCGGGGTGCTGCAGTCCCACCAACTCCTCAGGCTGCTGGACAGTCTGGAAGAAGCCGCGGCTGACGGGTCACCGGTGCCGGTGCGCAACCGGGCCATGGTGGAGCTCCTATACGCCACGGGCCTGCGCGTGGGGGAGCTGGCCGCCTTGGATGTGGACGATCTCAACCCGGACCGCCGGACCCTGCGTGTGGTCGGCAAGGGCAACAAGGAACGGACTGTTCCCTACGGCGTCCCGGCCGCTGTGGCCGTGGACGACTGGCTCCGCAGGGCCAGGCCGCTCCTGGCCACCGGCCGCAGCGGACCGGCGCTTTTCTTAGGCACCAGGGGAAACCGTGTTGACCAGCGCCAGGTCAGGACCGTGGTAAACGCTCTCTTCGAAGCTTTGGGCGACACCTCGGCAACCGGTCCGCACGCGCTGAGGCATACTGCGGCAACGCACCTGCTCGATGGCGGCGCGGATCTTCGTGCCGTCCAGGAAATCCTGGGCCACAGCAGCCTCGCCACCACGCAGATCTACACCCATGTGTCCGTTGAACGGCTCCGGAACAGCTACCAGCAGGCCCATCCCCGGGCGTGAGGGCCGTGGATTCCCGCCAACGCGGGGTAATTCCAGGACCGTGTCACCTATGGCGGATCGCACTGGCGTAATTACGCGGCGTACGGCACAATAAGAGTCACGTCCGGCAACTTTCAAGTTTCGCTTGAAGCTCTTTCGCTTCGCGCGTCACCCGCAAGTCCGGACACAGCTTAATAATCAGGCAGGGAACACCGCCGCTGGAACTTACAGCACCGGGCAGTTTCATCCAGGCAGAGGTCGTTGGGGAAGACGTACCTACAGCTATGGAGGATGGAATGTCTGTTGCAATGACCCGCGGTGTGCTGTTTGTTCACTCAGCCCCTACAGCACTGTGCCCGCACGTTGAGTGGGCCATTGGATCCGTCGTGGACAAGCGGACGGATCTAGAGTGGACCCCTCAGCCTGCCGCGCCCGGAATGTTCCGCGCCGAACTCTCCTGGACAGGAACCCCGGGCACCGGATCGCTGCTGGCATCCTCCCTTCGCGGCTGGGCCCATCTTCGCTACGAGGTCACTGAAGAGCCGAGCCAGGGAGTTGACGGCGGCCGCTGGTCGCATACCCCCGAACTGGGAATCTTCCACGCCACAACGGACGTCCACGGCAACATCATGGTCTCAGAGGACCGCATCCGTTACGCCTACGAATCGGGTGCCGGCGACCCCTCCGCCGTGTACCACGAGCTTTCCCTGGCCTTGGGTGAGGCGTGGGACGAGGAACTAGAGCCGTTCCGCCACGCAGCCGAGGGCGCACCCGTCCGCTGGCTGCACCAGGTGGGCTGACCGCCGTCGGACATCACGACGTCGTACTTCCTGTCCGCTGTCCTGGCAGAAGCCGTGCCCGGATCGGAAGGCGGCGCTCCATAGCAAAAGCAGAGGCCCCGCCACATGGCGGGGCCTCTGCTTCGTCTGCGGTACTTGCTGTTCCCGCGCTGCTGCTAGATGCTGCGGACAGCGATCACGGCGTTGTGGCCGCCGAAGCCGAACGAGTTGCTCAGCGCCACGATGTCGCCTGCCGGCAGATCCCTCGCCGACGTGACGACGTCGAGCGGGATCTCCGGGTCCTGGTTCTCAAGGTTGATGGTGACCGGGGCCTTGCGGTGGTACACGGCAAGCACTGTGAGTACTGCCTCCACGGCACCGGACGCGCCCAGCAGGTGGCCCATCTGTGACTTAGTGGCGGACACTGCGACGCTGTCGAGGTGGTTCCCCAGCGATGCGCGGAGGGCCGTGTACTCGGGCTTGTCACCGACGGGAGTGGAAGTGGCGTGCGCGTTGACGTGGACAACGTCCTCGGCCTGGATCCGGCCGTCGAACATGGCTGCCTTCAGCGCGCGCGTGGCGCCCAGGCCCTGGGGGTCCGGGGCGGTGATGTGGTAGGCATCAGCCGTCACGGAGGTGCCGGCCAGTTCGCCGTAGATGCGGGCGCCGCGGGCAATGGCGTGTTCCTCGGCTTCGAGCACCAGCGCGCCGGCGCCTTCGCCCATCACAAAGCCGTCGCGGCCCAGATCGTAGGGGCGTGAGGCGCCCTGGGGGTCGTCGTTGCGGCGCGAGAGGGCCTGCATGGACGAGAACGCGGCCAGGGGCATGGGGTGGATGGCTGCCTCGGCGCCGCCGCACATCACTACGTCGGCCTTGCCGGAGCGGATCAGCTCCAGCCCCAGGTGAAGGGCCTCGGTGCCCGACGCGCAGGCCGAAACAGGGGTGTGGGCGCCGGCACGGGCGCCAAGGTCAAGACTGACGGCTGCTGCGACGCCGTTGGGCATCAGCATGGGCACCGTCATGGGCAGGACGCGGCGCGGGCCCTTTTCCTTCAGCGTGTCCCACGCGTCCAGCAGCGTCCAGACGCCGCCGATGCCGGTGGCGAAGGCGACCGCAAGGCGGTCGGGGTCAATCTCGGTGATGCCGGAATCGGCCCAGGCTTCACGCGACGCGATGACGCCGAACTGGGTGGACGGGTCCATCCGCTTGGCCTCAACGCGGCTCAGGACCTCCAGGGCCGGAGTGGAACAGCGGGCAGCAAAGTGGACAGGCAGTTCGTACTTGGCGACCCATTCATCTTCCAGCGTGCGGGCACCGGAGACCCCTTTCAGCGCGTTCTTCCACATGGTGGGTACGTCGCCGCCGATGGGCGTGGTGGCACCCAGACCGGTAATGACTACTTTGCGTGTCATTGGATCACTCTCTGTCGGTGGGCAGGCCGTATCCGGTTGTCCGGCGGGGTCCCGCGTGTGGGGCAGCTGGCTGCCGAAAAATGTGGTGGACTGCCGGTCCGGCCTGAGCACGGACCGGCAGTCCAGTCAGCCTTAAGGGGCTGAAGCCTTGGCTAGGCCTGTGCGCCTGCTATGAAGCTGACGGCGTCGCCCACGGTCTTGAGGTTCTTGACCTCTTCGTCCGGGATACGCACGCCGAACTTCTCTTCGGCGTTGACCACGATGGTCATCATGGAGATGGAGTCGATGTCCAGGTCCTCGGTGAAGGATTTGTCCAGTTCCACAGCCTCGGGGGCAAGGCCGGTTTCTTCGTTGACGATTTCAGCCAAGCCGGCCAGGATCTCTTCGTTGCTAGCCATTGATGGCTCCTTTTCTTGTTATTGCCGGCAGGGGGTGCCGGAAACGGTGCAGTCCGCGGATGCGGCCTGTATGGGGCGTTCCTAAGGAAGGACGATTACCTGGGCACCGAAGACCAGCCCGGCGCCGAAGCCGATCTGGAGTGCGAGGCCGCCGCTGAGCTCAGGGTTTTCCTTGAGCAGGCGGTGGGTAGCAAGTGGGATGGAGGCCGCCGAGGTGTTTCCGGCATCAGCGATGTCCCGGGCCACGGTGACGGATTCAGGAAGATTCAGTTTCTTGACCATCTCGTCGATGATCCGCATGTTGGCCTGGTGCGGGATGAACGCAACGAGGTCTTCAGCCTTGACGCCCGCGGCATCCAAAGCCTGCTGTGCCATTTTGGCCATTTCCCAGACCGCCCAGCGGAAGACGGTCTGCCCGTCCTGGCGGAGTGTGGGGTAGAGCTCCTGCGCTTCTTCGAGCAGGGCAAAGTCGCCGGGCTCGTCGGACTGGCGGGCGGCCATGCTGAGGTCGCGGACATCCAGGATGGAACGCGTCATGCCGATGGCGTCCCATTTACTGCCGTCCGAACCCCACACCGAGGGTCCGATGCCGGGGGTGTCCGAGGGGCCGATGACAACAGCGCCCGCCCCGTCGCCCAGCAGGAAGGAAATGGTGCGTTCCCGGTTGTCGATGACGTCGGAGAGCTTCTCCGCACCGACCACCAGCACGTAGGTGGCCGTGCCGGAGCGGACCAAGGCATCGCCCTGGGCGATGCCGTAGCAGTACCCGGCACAGGCGGCCGAGATATCGAAGGCCGGAGCCGGCGTCGCACCGATGCGGTCAGCCAGGGCGGCGGCCGCCGACGGCGTGGCGTACGGGTGGGTGACGGTGGAAACGATGACGGCACCAAGCTGGGAGGCTTCGATGCCTGCCTGCTGCAGGGCCTCCCGGGCAGCGCCCTCGGCCATATCGATGACGCTGACGTCGGCAGCGGCCCGGTGCCGGGTCACGATGCCGGTCCGCTGGCGGATCCATTCGTCCGAGGAATCAATCCACTGGCAGACGTCGTCGTTGGTGACGATGACGTCAGGCCGGAATGCGCCGAGGCCGAGGATGCGGCTGTATTCGTTTACGGGAACCTGTTTCAGCGTGGGAACGCTCATGCGTTTCCCTCCAGTTCTGCGAAGAGTGCCAGTGCGGCAGTGAGGTCGTCCGGGGTTTTGACTGCAACGGTCTTGACGCCGGGCATGCCGCGCTTGGCGAGCCCGGCCAGGGTGCCGGCCGGGGCCAGCTCAATGACACCGGTGACGCCGCGCTGCACAAGGGTTTCCATGCAGAGGTCCCAGCGGACCGGCCGGGAGACCTGCGCGATGAGGCTCTCGACGGCGGCGCCGCCGTCGGTCACTTCCCGGCCGTCAAAGTTGGACAGCAGGGGCACCTGCGGCTTCTGCGGCTTGAGGCCGGGCTTGAGCGACTCGAGGGCGCTCACGGCGGGGGACATGTGCGAGGTGTGGAACGCCCCGGCCACTTTCAGCGGGATGACCCGCGCCTTCGCCGGCGGGTTGTCCGCCAGGGCCTTGAGCTGTTCGAAGGTTCCGGCTGCCACCGTCTGGCCCGCGCCGTTGACATTGGCCGGTGTCGCGCCGGTAGCCTCGATGGCGGCCAGGACCTCTGCGGGGTCCCCGCCCACGACGGCACTCATGCCGGTCGGGGTTACGGCAGCGGCGGCGGCCATGCTGTTGGCGCGTTCACGGACGAACGTCATGGCTTCCTGCTCGGTGAGCACGCCGGCGAGGGCCGAGGCGGTGATTTCACCGACGGAGTGGCCGGCAAGGATCACGGGAAGCGTGCCGAGTTCGACGTCGAACAGCGACTTTGCGGCCACCAGCCCGGCGGCAACAATCAGGGGCTGCGCAACGGCGGTGTCCTTGATGGTGTCCTCGTCAGAGGTGGTCCCGTGGGCTGTCAGGTCGATGCCTGCGATCTCACTGAGGGAGGCCAGATGGCCTGCTACCGAAGGCAGTTCCAGCCAAGGGGCCAGAAAACCCGGGGTCTGTGAGCCCTGTCCAGGGCAGACTATTGCAAGCACGTATCCAGCTTTCCAAATTATGGGGTCATCCAGCGGTGTTTCACTGCACCAAGCTCAAGGGGTCAGATTGTAGGAAGTCTACAACTACTCACGGCTGATTCCGCGCCGGATGACGCTCCGCCGGGGCTTTTGGCGGCGCCGACAGCCGCCCGACCACCAACGCCGCCTGCAGCACAAACGCCTCCCGGGGGAGCAGCGGATCCCAGCCCGTGACGTCGCAGACGCGCTTGAGCCGGTACCTGACGGTGTTGGCGTGGACAAACAATTCGCGGGCAGTCGCCTCAAGGGAATGGCCCAACTCCAGGTAGGTGCCCAAGGTCTCCACCAGCCCGTTGGAGGCGGCGACAAGCGGACGGTAGATGTTTTTCACCAGGGAGCGGCGCGCCGCTTCGTCACCGGAGATGACGCGTTCCGGCAACAGGTCATCGGCGGCCACGGGCCGGGGAGCGGCGGGCCACGCCCTTGCCGCGGTCAGGCCGGCAAAGGCAGACTGCGCTGATCCGCTGGCCTCCAGCAGGGAGCCGGCTTCCGGACCGTAGACCACCGGGCCGGGGGCGAACATTTCGCTGAGTTTCAGGTATGCGGTCTCGCGGTCCTGGACGCCGCCAAGGATCAGGATCAGCCGGTCGCCCTGGATGCCCACCAACGCATCCTCGGCGTAGCGGCCTGCCAGGCGGCGCAGTTCGCTGACGTAGCTGGCACTGGGTTCAGACGGCGAATTGCCCACCATCACAGTGAACCTCTCCTGTGCCTTCCAACCCAGCGCGGCGATCCGGGACCGCAGCGCGTCCGTGTTTTCGCCACGGAGGATGGCGTCCACGATCAGCGCTTCCAGCCGCGTGTCCCAGGAACCGCGGGACTCGGCCGCCCGCGCATACACGTCTGCCGCCGCGAAGGCCACTTCCCGTGAGTAGCGCAGGACCGCCTCGCGGAGGGAGGGCTGGTCAGCTTCCGGGGCGATGACCGGCACCTGGTCTTCCACCACTTCCACCACTATGCGGATGAGCTGGAGCGCCTTCTGGAGGCTGATGGAGCGCGTCAGCTCGGTGGGGGCCGTCCCAAAAACGTCGGTGAGGATCCACGACGGTGAGCTGGGCCGCTCATACCAGGTGACAAAGGCTGCGATGCCGTTTTGCGCCACCATGCCCAGGGCCGAGCGCTCGTCGGAGCTGAGGCGCGAATACCACGGCAGCGACTTTTCCAGCTGGCGAAGGGTGGTGGTGGAGAGCTGGCCCACGCTTGCCCGGAGCTTTTTCAGGGTTTCGGATTTCTCCGGTGTCATGCTGCGCGAGGACGGCTTGCGCTTCACGGGCGGGGTGGTTGGCTCTGGCATCCTACGAGCATACGGTGCCTGCCCGGCAAGCTCCATTTGTGCAAAGGCTACAACGTTGTTGGACCTGCGTCACAGGCCGCCTCCTGTCCGGAAAGGCAGGGGGATGACGACGACGGCGACCCTCGCCTTTTCGGTGAGGGTCGCCGTCGTCGTTCATGTCCGCTGACAAGCAGGTCAGCGGGAGTTGATCAGGACTCGCCGCCCGCGTTGCCGGTGGAACCGGCGTTGACGTTGTGCAGCTTGTACTTCTCGATTGCCTGGGCCGGGGCCTGGGCATCAACTTCGCCGCGGCGCGCCAGCAGTTGCAGGGAACGGACCACGATGGAGTGGATGTCGTTCTTGAAGAAGCGGCGGGCCGCTGCGCGGGTGTCGGAGAAACCGAAGCCATCCGCACCCAGCGTGGCGAACTCGTTCGGCACAAACTGGCGGATCTGGTCCGGGACGGCCTTCATGTAGTCCGAGACCGCAACCACGGGTCCTGTGGCACCGGCGAGCTGCTGGGTCACAAACGGAACACGGGCGGGCTTGCCCGGGTTCAGGAACGCCTCTTCCTCGGCGGCCATGCCGTCGCGGCGCAGTTCGTTCCAGGACGTGACGGACCAGACGTCGGCGGAGACGCCCCAGTCCTCGGCGAGCAGCCGCTGGGCATCGATGGCCCAGGGAACCGAGACGCCGGAGGCCAGGATCTGGGTCCGGGGACCGTCGATCTTCGCCGGAGCCAGGAGGTAGATGCCCTTGAGGACACCTTCCACGTCGAGCTCTTCGGGTTCTGCGGGCTGCGTGATGGGCTCGTTGTAGACCGTGATGTAGTACATCAGGTTCCGGTCAGCCGAATCGGGCCCGTACATGCGCTCGATGCCGTCCCGGATGATGTGGCCCATCTCGTACCCGTACGCCGGGTCGTAGGTGACCACTGCCGGGTTCGTGGAGGCCAGCAGCGGGGAGTGGCCGTCGGCGTGCTGCAGGCCTTCGCCGGTCAGCGTGGTCCGCCCGGCGGTGGCGCCGATGATGAACCCGCGGGCCATCTGGTCCCCGGCGGCCCAGAAGGCATCGCCGGTGCGCTGGAAACCGAACATGGAGTAGAACACATACACCGGAATCAGCGGTACGCCGTGCGTGGCGTAGGCCGTGCCGGCGGCGGTGAACGCCGCGACCGCGCCTGCTTCGTTGATGCCGGGGTGGATCAGCTGGCCCTGGGCCGATTCCTTGTACGCAAGGACCAGGTCCCGGTCCACGGACAGGTAGTTCTGGCCCTTGGGGTTATAGATCTTCGCCGTGGGGAAGAACGCATCCATGCCGAACGTGCGGGCCTCATCGGGGATGATCGGCGCGATGTGCTTGCCGAAGTTCTTGTCCCGCATGAGGTCCTTGAGGAGCCGGACAAACGCCATGGTGGTGGCCGCCTGCTGCTTCCCGGAACCGCGCTTGGCGACCTCGTACGTTTTTGCCTCCGGGAGAGCGATCTCCTGGTGCTTGGAGCGGCGCTCCGGAACAGAACCGCCCAGCTGGGCACGGCGTTCCATCATGTACTGGATCTCCGGCGCATCGGTGCCCGGGTGGAAGTACGGGGGCTGGTACGGGTCCTTCTCCAGCTGCTCGTCGGTGACCGGAATCCGCAGGTGGTCGCGGAACTTCTTCAGGTCATCGAGGGTGAGCTTTTTCATCTGGTGGGTCGCGTTGCGGCCCTCGAAGTGCGGTCCGAGTCCGTAGCCCTTGACGGTTTTGGCCAGGATCACGGTGGGCTTGCCCTTGAACTCAGTGGCTGCCTTATACGCGGCGTAGACCTTGCGGTAGTCGTGGCCGCCGCGCTTGAGGTTCCAGATCTCGTCATCGGAAAGGTCCGCGACCATGTCCTTGGTCTGCGGGGTCTTGCCGAAGAAGTGCTCGCGGACAAACCCGCCGGACTCTGCCTTGTAGGTCTGGTAGTCACCGTCAGGGGTCTCGTTCATGATCTTCACGAGCGAGCCGTCGGCGTCCTTGGTGAGCAGGTCATCCCACTCCCGGCCCCAGACGACCTTGATGACGTTCCAGCCCGCGCCGCGGAAGAACGCTTCGAGTTCCTGCATGATCTTGCCGTTGCCGCGGACGGGGCCGTCCAGGCGCTGGAGGTTGCAGTTGACCACAAAGTTCAGGTTGTCGAGGTTCTCGTTGGCGGCGAGCTGGAGCAGGCCGCGGGACTCGGGCTCGTCCATTTCGCCGTCGCCCAGGAACGCCCAGACCTGCTGGTCCGAGGTGTCTTTCAGGCCGCGGTTGTGCAGGTACCGGTTGGACTGGGCCTGGTAGATCGCGTTCATCGGGCCGATGCCCATCGAGACCGTGGGGAACTCCCAGAACTCCGGCATCAGGCGCGGGTGCGGGTAGGAGGAGAGCGCGTGGCCTTCCTTGGACTTTTCCTGCCGGAACCCGTCCAGGTCCTCCTCGGCGAGTCGGCCTTCCATGAACGCGCGGGCGTACATGCCGGGGGAGGCATGGCCCTGGAAGAAGACCTGGTCACCGCCGCCGGGGTGGTCCTTGCCGCGGAAGAAGTGGTTGAAGCCCACCTCGTACAGGGTGGCGGCCCCGGCGTAGGTGGAGATGTGCCCGCCCACCCCGATGTTCGGCCGCTGTGCCCGGTGCACCATGATGGCGGCGTTCCAGCGCATGTACGCCCGGTACCGGCGCTCGAACTCTTCGTTGCCGGGGAACGGAGCTTCCTGGTCCACCGGGATGGTGTTCACGTAGTCCGTGGTGGTCACCATCGGCACGCCGACGCTCTGCGCGCCGGCGCGCTGCAGCAGGCTCCGCATGATGTATTGGGCACGTTCCGTGCCCTGTTCCCTGATCAGGGCATCCAGGGACTCAGCCCATTCGGCGGTCTCTTCCGGATCACGATCAGGCAGCTGGTTTGTCAACCCGCTGAGGATATGGGAGGTCTCTTCTCCTGCAGCCACGTCCAACCTCTCTTTGCGCGCATGCATCGGCGCCCACATGCCGGGCAGGGTGACTGTCCGGCATGAATGCGACGTGTGCGACGTATCGGTTACAACAGCCCGGTCATGTGCGCCGGGCAGGGTCCTATCACGCCTATGTCTGCCATTGAGTTCCAGGCGGTCGCCCCGCAGGCATAGTTGTCACCAGTCACTCTAGCTGTGACTCCAGCGCGATGCGTAGCCGCGTCCATGGCGTCCCTGTTGTATTTCGCCGTCATACTGGTTGTGTGACGAAAGCCGCTGCAACGCAGGCTGACGGCGCCGGATGTGACGCAGAATATGGCGGATCGCGGTGGTGGCAGCTTGAAGCGCAGGCACAAAGGGTGTTGGCTGGGAGTAATGGAAATCACTATGCGAATTGCATGTATTAGGCATTGGAGGAACACGTGAGCGAGGCCGACGCCGCCACTTCGGTAAATGTGGCGGAAAAATTGGGTTTCAAAAACGGGGATCTGATTCAGGAGTTCGGTTACGACGACGACGTCGATTTCGACTTACGTGATGATATTGAGGACCTGACAGGGTCCGAACTCCTGGACGAGGATGACCACGACGTTGTTGACGCCGTCATTTTTTGGTGGCGGGACGGCGACGGGGATCTGGTCGACAGCCTCATGGATTCCCTGACCACCCTGAGTGAAACCGGGGTTGTTTGGGTGCTGACGCCAAAGTCCGGGCGCACCGGGTACGTGTCGCCGGCGGAAATCCAGGAAGCGGCGCCCACTGCGGGCCTGCACCTCACCACCTCGGCAGGTGTGTCAAAGGACTGGAGTGCCACCCGCCTGGTCAGCAGGAAGAACAAGTGACGGCAGCTCTTGCCGTAGCCGGGCAGACTGTTCCGGCAGTGGGGGAGCTTGCCCCGGACTTTGAGCTGGTAAACCAGTTCGGAGAACCTGTCCGGCTATCCACCTTCCGCGGGCAGAACGTTGTGCTGGTGTTCTATCCTTTTGCTTTTTCGGGTGTCTGTACCGGCGAGCTCTGCGAAATCCGGGACAACCTGGCCGCGTTCGAGGATGCCAGGGCCACCGTCCTGGCCGTGTCCGTGGACAGCAAGTTCAGCCTGCGGGCTTATGCCGAGAAGGAAAGCTACGGCTTTGACCTTCTGGCCGACTTCTGGCCGCACGGCGCTGTCGCTACCGCCTATGGAGTCTTCGACCCGGAGAGCGGCATGGCTGGGCGCGGGACGTTCATCATCGATGCAGCAGGAACAATCTGCTACGTCGTGGTGAATCCGCGCGGGCAGGCCCGCGAGCTCGCCGAGTACCAGGATGCTCTGGCAGGTCTGGAACAGGCCTGAGGCCAAATGGACCAGCAGCGGCACGGCATCGGCCTGACAGGCTTCGCCAGCCTGCCGGCCACTGACCCTGCCGCGCTGTCCAGTGCGGACCTTCAGGGGCTTGAACACGTCCGGGAGCTTTTGTCCGGCAAGCGGCTGGCGTTCCTGACCGGCGCAGGGCTGAGCACCGATTCGGGCATCCCGGATTACCGCGGGCCGGATGCCGTGCCACGTTCGCCCATGACGTACCAGGAGTTTGTGCGCGACGGCGCCAACCGCCAGCGCTATTGGGCGCGGAACCATATCGGCTGGTCCCACTTGCGGCACGCAGATCCAAACCCTGGGCACACTGCGGCCGCAGAACTTGAGCGGCGGGGCCTGCTCACTGGGTTGATCACCCAGAACGTCGACCGGCTGCATGAAGACGCCGGCAGCCGGAATGTCATTGACCTCCACGGCCGTTATGACCGGGTGGCATGCCTCGATTGCAAGCGCACCTACACCCGCCGCCTGCTGGCCGGGGTGCTCGAAGAACTCAATCCCGGCTTCCTGGCGCGCGCCACAACTTCCGGCCTGGTGGAAATTGCGCCCGACGCCGACGCCACTGTTGAGGACATTGCTCTGATCAGCAGTTTTGTGGTCGCTGCCTGCCCCGCCTGCAGCGGAATTCTCAAGCCCGACTTTGTCTACTTCGGCGAGAACGTGCCCAAAGAACGCGCAGAAGCCGCCTACGCGATGGTGGACATTGCAGAGGCATTGCTTGTTGCCGGTTCATCGCTGACCGTGATGAGCGGACTGCGGTTCGTCCGACACGCGGCGAAGGACAGCAAGCCTGTGGTGATCATCAACAGGGGCGGTACTCGGGGAGACCAGTACGCCACCATCAAGCTCGACGCTGGCGTCAGCGAGGCACTGACCTGGCTCGCCGCCGAACTCCCCGATCTTTGACCGTTCGGGGCCGACCGTGTCGATTGGCTTTTCGTCCCCCCCGTCAGGTAGAGTCTATGTTCGTTGGTTGACGCGCTGAGGTGCGAAAAACCGGCAGTTTGGGTCTTTAGCTCAGCTGGTAGAGCGCCACGTTTACACCGTGGATGTCATCGGTTCGATCCCGGTAGGACCCACCACCAAACCCCGTTGTTCCTGGCCCGAGCGGCCGGGAACGGCGGGGTTTTTGTTGCCCTATGCGGTTCAGGGCGTAGTGCCGGCCCATGAATGTGAATGGGGTCGAGTATCTCCACGGCAGGGATTCCCTCAACGGACCCGTGGAGCCCGTGGCCTACGACGCAGGGTGGCCGGAGATCTTTTGCGACCTCCGCGACAACATCCGTTCCGCACTGGGCTCCACAAGCATCACAGTGGAGCACATCGGCTCGACTACGCAGAAGCCAAGGGTTCAACAATCCGTGCCCTCCTGGCTCAATACCGCTAGGGCGCCAAATTGTCGGTGGCTGTCCCTAGTGTTCCCGCTATGGAATATGTGGTGGTGAAGAAGGCCAAGGACGGCAGCCCGACGGCCGTGGTCAGCAACGGCCGGGAATGGGCCGTCGGTGCCGACGCAGTGAGATGGTTTGAGCGTGTGAGCTGGTGGGAGGCGCAGCGGCGTATGCCCAAAGGTCTGGGCCGCGTGGACGTTGAGGTCTTGCAGGTCCAGGTGCGGCTGGGCCGCAATCCCCGGTCCGCGTTGACCACCATGGTGCTGGAGCGCGACGGCCTTGGTGGCGGTTGGAGGCTGAGGGAATCCGTGGTGGACGTCGCCTGAACCCGGCAGCCCAGGCCACGGCAACATTCAGGCATTGGAAAACCCTCCACCGCGACTATTGGGGGATGCCGCGGTGGAGGGTCTGAAATGAATATACCGTGAACTTCCTGAAACAAACAAATGCCACGCGGACCACGCGTGCGTGGCGCGGTGGACGGCGCCTGGCCGGGCCCCGAATCGCGCCTAAGCCATTATGATGGTTAGTGTTCAGCAGAATGAACGCATCTACGCGAAGCGCCCCGGCGTGCCGATCGAAGGAGAATCATGGCCGATTCCCGCACTTCCCGCTCCTCCGAGGGTTTGGGGAGCACGTCGCCGGCGCCGGCGGTCACGCGTGCCGCCGCCGTCATGGACGCATTGTCAGCCTCTGCGACGGGGCGGCTGACACTGAGCGACCTGGCCCGCGAGCTGGGTATCCCCAAGTCGTCCACCTCCAACCTGTTGCTGGCGTTGGAAGAAGCCCGGCTGATCAGCCGCCAGGGCGCCGAATTCACGCTGGGCCGCAAGCTCGTGGAACTCGGCGCCGCCTATCTCAGCCGGCTCGACGAAGTACAGGAGTTCTACCGGTTCTGCGAGCAGGCGCCGACCCTTTCCGGGGAGACGGTACGCATAGCCATGCTGGACGGAACCAACGTGATCTATTTGGCCCGCTACGAGGGTCATCCGGCGGTCCGGCTGACGTCCAACATCGGCGACAAGATGCCGGTGTCCCTGTGTGCCGTGGGCAAGGCCTTGATTGCCCGCCTTCATGACCACGACGTCGACGCAATGTTTTCCGATGACGCCCAACTTCCAGTGCTGACCCCGAAGTCCCTCCGCACCGGGGCCGAATTGAAAGCACAGCTCACAACCATCCGTGAACAGGGCTATGCGTTCGAAGATGAGGAATCCACTACTGGAGTGGTCTGCCTGGCTGTGGCCGTGCCTACGCGCGGTGCCCACGGCCCGAGCCTTGGTTTGTCAGTCACGGCCCTTAAGGCCACATACTCCGCGGAGCAGGGTTCCCAGATGGTCAAGGAACTGAACGAGCTGGCGCGGTCCCTAGGTAACCCTATGGGCTGAGTGCCCCCGCTCTGGCGGCCCTATTTAACGTTCATCACACCGGTTGTGAACAAAATATCCGTCAACCACTTGCTGCGTGTTCAACTTGCTGTACTCTGTTCAATATAGTGATCGACACCACGGCGTGTCCTCGCTATCCCACCAGGCCAACGGGGGCCTGGAGTGTTTTTGAGGGAGTTCTTGTGACAACTCGTACTAAATCACCGCAGACTGACATGGACGGCGCCGCCGTCGATCCGGAGCAGCTGCGAAGGGCAACTCTTGCCAGCTCAGTAGGCTCCGCACTGGAGTACTACGACTTCTACATCTACGGCCTCGCCTCGGCCTTGATCTTTGGGCCGCTCTTCTTCTCACCGCTGGGGGAAAGCGGCGCCGTGATCGCGTCGTTCGCCACCTATGGTGTGGGCTTCGCAGCCCGGCCGTTCGGCGGCATCGTCTTCGGCTACATCGGTGACCGGTTCGGCCGGAAGATGGTCCTGATCCTGACCATCGGTCTGATGGGCATGGCCAGCTTCGCCATCGGGCTCCTGCCCACCTTTGAACAGGCGGGAATGGTCGGCGCAGTGCTCCTGGTGGCCCTTCGGATCCTTCAGGGCTTGGGCGCTGGCGCCGAGCAGGCAGGCGCCACCACCCTGATCTCAGAAGTGGCCCCGCGCCGTCGTCGTGGATTCTTCGCCGCGCTGCCGTTCGTCGGCATCCAGCTGGGCACCCTGCTCGGCGCAGGCACCTTCGCCCTGATGGCACTGGCCGACAAGGAAGTGCTGCAGGGCTGGCTGTGGCGCGTTCCGTTCCTGGCGAGCGTCATCCTGATTGTCATCGCGGTCTTCATCCGACTCCGGCTCAAGGAAACGCCGGTCTTCCAGGAACTGGAAAAGCACAAAGCCGTGGTCAAGAACCCCGTCGTACAGATCTGGAAGCACTCGAAGAAAAACGTGCTCATCGGCATCGGCCTGCGGATGGGAGAAAACGGAAACTCCTCCATTTACTCCGCCCTCCTGGTGTCCTTCATCAGCATGCCCGCCGGAATCTTCGCCGGCGACAAGTTCATCGGCCCCACCGGCCTCCTCATTGCCGCTGGATTCGCAGCGGTCATGGTGGTCACCTTCGGCGCCCTTTCCGACCGTTTCGGACGCGTTCCTGTATACCGCTACGGCGCCCTCTTCCAGGCCGTCATCGCCCTGCCGGCCTTCTACCTGGTCACGCTCGGCAGCGTCACCCTCGTCTGGGTGGTCATGGTGGTGGGCATTTCACTCGGTGTGCAGTCCATGCTTGGTCCGCAGTGCGCCATGCTGCCGGAACTCTTCGGCTCCCAGCACCGCTTCACCGGCGTGGCGCTGAGCCGTGAACTCTCCGCCGTCCTGGCCGGCGGGTTCGCACCCATGATCGGTGTGGCCCTCCTGGCCGCGACCGGCCATTCCTGGCTGGTTCCCGCCATCTACTCCCTGGTCCTGGCGCTGATCTCCTTCGGCACCACCTTCTTCACCCCGGAAACCAACGGCCGGGACCTGCTCCTGGTGGAGGACGCACGCTAGGCACTCCACCCACGCAATAGGCGGCCTCCCCTTGATGTGGAGGCCGCCTATTTCCGTGCCGCTCGTTAGTTGGGCGCCGCTGCTCAGCGCAAATATGTAACTATCTGGCCGCCGACAAGCACGCGGACAAAACTGCTGGACACAAAAGAGCCCCTGCTACGGGATTCTGTTTCGAGGATCCACGGCAGGGGCTCTGTGGTGCGGGCCGGGGCCTGCGCCTTAGTAGAAGTGGACCGGGTCCACCAGGTGGGGGAGGTCGCCACCGTCGAGGAACGTGCGCAGGTTGCTGCAGAAGCGCTCCGCGATCAGGCGGTTCTCCGCGGCACTGAGCGCCGACGTATGCGGCGACACCATGACCCTGGGGTGGTTCCACAGCGGGCTGTCCTGGGGGAGCGGTTCCACGGCAAAGACATCAAGGCAGGCGTAGGAGACCTGGCCGTTGTCCAGGGCCTCCAGCAGGGCGTCCTCGTCCACCACGGTGCCGCGGCCCACGTTCACAAACACCGTTCCCGGCTTCATCGCGGCAAACACCGCACGGTTGAAGAGCTTCTCCGTGTACGGCGTGCCGGGCAGCGTATTGACGACGGCGTCCGCCGAGGCGAGCAGCCCGGGCAGTCCGTCGTTGCCGGCAACCTGCTCGATTCCTTCGATCGGCTCAACATTCCGCTTGGTGCCGCTGACCGTCATGCCCACGGCGCGGGCGATCCGGGCGGTCTCCAGACCGATTTCGCCCAGGCCGGTCACTACCAGCGTGGAACCGCTGACCAGGCGCGTGGGGGTCCGAAGCTCGGGCCACACCTTGGCCGCCTGGTCCTGGGCCAGCTCGGCGCTGCGCTTGAAGCCGTTGAGGATTCCCAGCGCAGCGAATTCTGCCAGCGGCAGGGCATGGACGCCGGCGGAGGTGGTCACCTTGAATTTGAGGAGGGTTTCCTGGTCCAGCCCGGATGCCTTGACAGCGCCGCCGGCGCCGGCGGCCATGGCGTGGACCCACTGGAGCCGTGGATTCTCGCGCGCGATGCGGGCCAGGCCCGCGGGGCTCTCATTGGGCAGGCCGTACAGAACCTGCGCCTTGTTGAGCATGGCCCAGTACTGCTCCTCCTGTGCGGGAGTGCGTTTGAAGTCCGGATCCCCGGAGTGGTCGGCCGGAAAACGCTCGGGCGGAAGCAGGTCCGGCTCATAGAGGACAGTTACGGAGGGGTCTACGGCGCGGATGCGGTCCACCAGCTCTGCTTCGAGCGGGACGGCGATCGCGACGGTGGTTAGAGTCGTCATAGTGTTCATCATACTGAATAGCGGCTAGGATATTGGACAGATTTCCCTTCATTAACCACACAACGATGTGAGTCGAGGCCTAGATATGGAAGACAGAACAGCGGGCTTTGTAGGCCTGGGGCTGATGGGGCTGCCCATGGCGGCGAATCTGGTCCGCGCCGGATGGGCGGTCACCGCCTGGAACAGATCCGAAGCTCCCCTCCAGGAATTCGTGGCGCAGGGTGGCCACTCCGCGCCCGACGTTGCATCCCTGCGGGACCTGCCAATCATCGCCTTTATGCTCCCGGACCTGTCCTTCATCGAGGAGGCCTCGGCGGGGCTGCTGGCGAGCTGGGATGAAAATCCGCCGCAGGACGGCACTACGGTGGTAGTCACAAGCTCCGTCTCACCCGCGAAGGTCCAGGACTTCGGACGGCGGGTCAGCGAGGCAAGCCACGGCCGCGCCACAGTGGTGGATGCACCGGTCAGCGGCGGGACCAAGGGCGCGACCGACGGCACCCTGGCCATCATGGCCGGCGGCACCGCGGACGACTTCCGGCGGCTCGAGCCTTTCTTCAGCGCGATGGGAACCACTGTCAGGCGCATGGGCCCGCTGGGCGCCGGATCGCTCGCCAAGGCCTGCAACCAGCTCATTGTAGGAACCACGACGGCGGCGCTCGCCGAAGCGGCCGAGCTCGCCGAGCGCTCCGGGATGGATCCGGCGGCGCTGTTCGACGTCCTGGCCGGCGGCCTTGCGGGCAGCCGTGTTCTGGAGAATGTGGGACCGCGTCTGGTCCGGAAGGACTACACACCAACAGGTCCGGCGAAGTTTATGCATAAGGACCTGTCCTTTGTGCTCGTATCAGCCCGGGCGGCCGGGGCTGCCGTGCCGATGGCGGCGGCCGCCGTCGAGCTTTACGCCGAACTCAAGCGCCAGGGCCTTGGCGATCTGGACCTTGCTGTGGTCCGCCAGGCCATTTCGAATCTGAGCGACAACACCAATATCGCGGAACCAGTGGAAGCCGCAACGAAAGGGACAGCTGCACCATGAGTGGACTTTTTGATCTGACGGGGCGGGTTGCCTTGGTGACGGGTTCGAGCCGGGGGATTGGTAATGCGTTGGCGCGGGCGTTGGCTGGGGCGGGGGCGACGGTGGTGCTGAACGGGATTAATGCGGAGCGGTTGAAGGCGGCGGAGGTGGCGATGGCCGCGGACTTCGC
>NZ_PJIW01000051.1:0-1096 GCF_002929755.1 Arthrobacter sp. 4R501
ATGGTGATGAAAGGTCAACCTCTAGCTCCAAAAGTGGGGAATCTCCACTAGGAAAGCTTGATAGGAGGAATGTGCTTCTTGGCTTGGGAGGGCTTTATGGTGTCTCCGGTCTTGGTGCCGCTGATCCATTCGCCTTTGCCGCCCCGATATCTCCACCGGATCTAAGCGAGTGTGGGGCTGCAGACTTGCCTGCTGGTGCGCAGCCCACCAATTGTTGCCCGCCAGTGAGCAGCAAGATCATAGATTTCAAGCTGCCTCCTAAGAATTCCCCATTGCGCATTAGGCCGGCGGCTCACTTGGCCAGCAAAGAGTACATAGCCAAGTATAAAAGGCCATTGAGCTCATGAAAGCTCTTCCTGATGATGATCCGCGGAGCTTCATGCAACAGGCAGATGTTCATTGCGCCTACTGCAATGGGGCCTACCACCAAGTTGGGTTTCCCGATTTAGACCTCCAAGTCCACAATTCATGGCTCTTCCTCCCATACCACCGTTACTATCTTTACTTCTACGAGAAAATCCTGGGAAAGTTGATTAATGATCCCACCTTCGCTTTGCCGTTTTGGAACTGGGATGCTCCTGCTGGCATGCAAATGCCTGCCATGTTTGCTGACCCTAACTCACCACTCTACGACAAGCTTCGCGACGCCAAACATCAGCCGCCAAAGCTGATCGATCTCGACTACAACCTCACCGACAGCAATGATACCAATGAGCAACAAATTTCCAGCAATCTCTCCATTATGTACCGGCAAATTGTATCGAGTGCCAAGACTACTAGTCTTTTCATGGGAGCCGCTTATCGTGCCGGCGACGAACCTGACCCCGGCCAGGGTACCCTTGAGAACATCCCACATGGTCCAGTCCACATATGGTGTGGTGACCGCACCCAGCCGAATATTGAGGACATGGGCAACTTCTACTCTGCGGCCAGAGACCCAATCTTCTTCTCTCACCATTCTAATGTGGACCGCATGTGGACGGTGTGGAAAGGGTTAGGAGGCAAGAGAAAGGACTTCACCGACCCAGATTGGCTAGACGCTGGGTTCGTCTTCTACGACGAGAATGCCCAACTTATTCGCGTGAAGGTCCGCGAC
>NZ_PJIW01000052.1:0-1018 GCF_002929755.1 Arthrobacter sp. 4R501
CCATGAACAGGCTCCTCCCCGAGAAACTATGCCGATACGCCGAAGTTCACCTCTTCGAAAAACCAAACGCCTCCAGCCCGCGTTCAAAGGCAGCACCGGTTTCCTCGGCATAGTTGCGGGCTCGGCATAGATCTGCGAAGGGCCGGCAAAGGAGGCCGGCGTCGCTGACTTCACGCCTTGTAGCCCCGGGGCAAGAAAACACAATCCCATTTCTGCTGAAGTTGGGGCTCTCCTGACGCATTCGGTGATTCGGGCCTGGAAGTTCTGGTCTATGGCCGCCGCGGCTGAGCCCGGCCAGGGCGTTGAGTGCTTCCGGTTTCTTGAAGCCGACGGCGACGCGGGTGATGAGTCTGAGTGAGTCTAGCCGACCCTTTTCATATGCTACATCGGCTTTGTCGCTTGCCAGCGGGATGGGACCAACGCGTTGCCACGAGTATGGGACCACGTGTAAGTGCTATTTAGCATTGTGGGTCTCCTTGTTTTCGTCAAGGGTGGCGCGCCGGTTTTCGCTGGTGCGTTGGCGCCAGGAGGGGCTGTGTTTCGTCAACTTTAAGTAGGCCATTTCAGCGCTAAGAATCAGGCCACCTCGGCACGTTTCCAGGCCATTTCAGCTGTTTGGTTATTTCATCAGGGCATTTTTGACCCGGTAGGACTCACCACGGAATTGCAGCAGGCGCCCGTGGTGCACCAGCCGATCGATGACGGCGGCAGCCATAATGTCGTCCCCGAACACCGTTCCCCAGCGGGAGAATTCGAGGTTGGTGGTGATGATCAGGCTGCGTTTTTCGTAGCTGTCGGCGATGACCTGGAACAGCAGTCTGGCCCCTTCGGTGTCGATCGGGAGGTAGCCCAGTTCGTCGACCTATGCGGATGTCCGCATAGGTCGACCTATGCCGAGCCCGCAACTATGCCGAGGAAACCGGTGCTGCCTTTGAACGCGGGCTGGAGGCGTTTGGTTTTTCGAAGAGGTGAACTTCGGCGTATCGGCATAGTTTCTCGGGGAGGAGCCTGTTCATGG